>NZ_AZRK01000032.1 GCF_002895485.1 Petrotoga sp. 9PWA.NaAc.5.4 | reverse complement strand
TATGTACTTTCTTTGTGTAACCAATCTTAATTCAAAAAAGGCATAATAAATCAAAATAAAACACTTTAGATTAAACAACTTTCAAGAATGAATTAACGTTCCTTATACTCTATTGGTAACTTTATTCTTTACCCTCTTTAATTCATCAACAACCAAGTCAAGGACATATTTTACTTCAGTGTTATATACCAACAATACAATAACAAGTCCAACTACTGCAGAAAGAACCTGCCAAACAAGATTTCCTATAAATGTGTTTATAAACGCTACTATGACAAAAACAATCGTAGCTGTGAAGAATTTACCCAGATGATAATTAACTGGATATAAATACTTTGATATAAACGTTCTCATAATAAAGAAGATAATATAAGATATACCTGTCGCAAAAGCTGCGCCTTTTGCACCATACAAAGGAACAAGTAATGTGTTCCCAACAATGTTACATCCCGCCGCCACAGTTGCTATCAACATGTGCCAAAAAGTTTTTTTCTTAAAGTTGATTCCCACAACTGACACTTCTGATGTTGTGTACATTATTGGCATTAAAATTAGAAAAGGAGCTATTTGTGCTGCAGAACGATAAGATTTTGCTAAAAGTAAAAATATTACATCTTTAAACACAATAATTAGCATTCCCACAACAAACATAGCAGCGGAAATAAACAAAGATACCTTTTCAAAAAGCCCGGTACTTTCTGGATTATTTTCATAACTTTCGTAAGAAACAGGTGTCCAGAAGGTGGTAAAACCCGTTTGAATTAAATTCATAATAGCAACTACTTTAAAAGCTGCTGAATACAATCCAATCTCAGTAAAAGTTGCATAGTTTCTTAAAGCTAATTTATCAAAAGATTGAAAAATCCAGATTATTAAAAATGTAGGAACAAAAGGTAGCCCATACTTGATAATTTCTTTGACTGAATCAAAGTTAACTTTAAACTTTCCAAACCACAAATCTCTTTCAAGAAATATAGCTAATGTGGCAGAAACTATATGAGAAAGAAACAATCCTACAATAATGGCATAAAAAGTTCTTGAAACAAGCAATGCATACAAGATCGTAAAAACAGCATTTGAAATCCCGTTAACAACTCTTAGCGTTGAAAAGGCTATACCTCTTTGTTTCATTCTAACAACTAATGTGGCAAATCGTTCTACACATCCTATTAAAATAGTCAGCCCCAGTAAGAAGATAGATAAAAAATGATTAGAATCCTCAAAAAGAACGAAAGATAACTCCTTCCAAAACAATCCAATTATAACAAACACAATAAATCCTACAGACAGACCTGGCATCAAAGATTCCCAAAGCAGGTTTCGTCTATCTTCTTCTGGTTTCTCATAGAACATTCTTACAAAGCTTTGATCAGTACCAAGGAGAGAGATGTTTAAAAACAAATTAAAGGCTAATGTAAACATAGAGGCCTTACCAAATTCTTCAGGAATGATGAGCCAGGTAGTTATAGGGGTAGTGACAAAAGAAATAAGGGCAGCAATCCATTGCCCTATAGAAAACTGAAAAAATGATTTAATAAAGTTTCTTTCTTTATTCATTTAAATTCTTCCTCTTTCAACACTTCTTCATATACTTTCACTTCTTTTTTTACAATGTTTTCCCACGAATACTCTAAAGCTTTCTCTCTTATATAATTACTATCGATAGGATTTTCTAATAAGTTAATCACAGCTTCTGCTAACCTTTTTTCAAAGTTCTCTCCTTCTTCTACAACTATCCCTCCATCTCCTATTGCTTCTGGTATTCCACCATTACTACTTCCAACAACCGATACTCCACACGCTTGAGCTTCAATTATTACCGCTCCAAATCCTTCATTTCTACTTGGTAGTATCATAACATCCATAGCATTAATATAATACGGCACCTTATCCTGAGAAACTCTTCCAACAAATTTTGCCTTCAAATTTCTTTTTTGGCATTCTTTTTCAATGTTTTCTCTTAATTCTCCATCTCCAACAACTAAAAACTCTACATCTTTCTTACTCGATATATATTCAAATATCTGAGGGAATTTATCAGCTCTCTTTATTTTTTTCAAACCTCCAACAAATCCTACTACCTTTTTGTTAAATCCTAATTCGTTTTTTATCTTTTCTTTATCTAAAGGCTTGAAAATTTTTGGGTCTACACCATTTGGTATAACAACAGCATTTTTTTCTGAATAATCTAAAGATTTTGCTTTATTTAGCAAAGCGTTACTTACAAATATTACTTTACCTGCTTGTTCTAATACGTTATTATACAATTCTTTGTTATTTGGCATTGCTAAATTTATATCGCTACCATGACAAGTAACAACATATGGAATATTTAATTTCTCTGATATAAGTTTTGCTACCAAACCAGATGGCGGATCAAACATTCCATGAGCATGAATTATATCAAATGATTCATTAATAGTTAAATTAGAAATTTTTTCTGAAAGTCTTCGTGAATAGGTCAATAAAAGATCTTTCCTAAAAACCTTCTTATAAATAGAATCCATTAAAGTTCTCTTGAAATTTGCATAATTATATTCTATACCTTTACTAACAATGCTTGCTTCTCTAATCCCAGCTTCTTGCTTTCTAAAGATATATTTTACAATTTTTAATATAAATGTATCTTTCCCAATTATTCCATATGTCTTAAACTCAATATCAAACTCTTTCAACTCCTTTAATCTCTTAGTTATAAAAATCCCACTTGTTTCATTTTCTGGATAAGGGAATAAATTGGTAATAAAAAGTATTTTCACTATAAAATCAACCCCGTATTATTTTCCTCTCAAACAACTTTGATATAACTATTATAACCTAACTCAAACTATTTTAAAAGTCAATTTAATTTCTAAAAACTCTCCTAAAAAATATCAAAGAATTTTGAAAAATCAAAAGTGAAAGTACCCGAAAAATTAAGACACCTGTCTTAAAAAATAAGACAGAACTGTATGAAATTTTCAGACAAAACTGTCTTAAAAAATAGGACATTATATAATACATAATACAAGAAACATATATTATTTTCAGAAAAATTTTTCTGATTTTATCTCACACAAGATTTCCAAAAAATTGCAAAAACAGATAAATATTTTGCGGATATTAATTATAGAGAAAAGAAAATATCTTATACAAAAAACTATGAGGTGAAATTATGAATATTTTCGATCTAGTAAACATTTTCTTTGAAGAAGACAAAAAGAGTAAACTTCCTTCTTCTTCAGCAAAGTTATATTTTTTCTTAATTTATCAAGCGAACAAACTATTTTGGGAAGGCCCTTTAATACTCTCAATTAGACATTTATCAAATCAACTAAAACTTGACAAAAACACAGTTGTAAAATCCTTAAAAGAATTATACAAAAGACAACTTATAACCTACTACCCATCAGAATACTTTCAAAAAGCTAATCATACATCCATTTGGTTTCCACAAACAACTTCAAAACCAAAAAACAATAAAGAGGTGAAAAATCTTGTTAAACACACAACCACAAAAGAAAACAAATACTCCAACTATTTCTAATAACAATTGTCCATGTACAAAACCGTACAACTGCCTTACCAACGGAATAATTGATCATGCATTTTGCAGCAAATACGCAAATTATTTAAAAGCCATCAGTTACTTCAACGATGTTGTGCCAAAAATATATTCTGACGTTTCTTTCACTAATTTCGTTATAAAAAACACGATTATAAAAAAAGCAGTGTATAAAAGCGTTTACTTTGTAGATCACAAATTATGGCAAAAAGGCAGTGGCTTGATTCTACATGGAGGTTGCGGTACAGGAAAATCACGCTTAGGTTACACCATCCTAAAAGAAATAGCAATTATGGGAGGCATAATAGGAGTAGTAGATGTATTACATGACTTTGAAACATTTGAGCAAGCAGACGAAGTTCTAAAAACAGCATTAAAATCAGATATAATCTTTATCGACGATCTTGGAGCAAAAGATTACAAATGGATAACAGAAAAAATTAGAATAATAATAGATGAGATCAACAGAAGTCAAAAAAGCCTAATAATATCAACAAACCTAAATCCACAAATATTAATAAACTCATTAGAACT
>NZ_AZRK01000031.1 GCF_002895485.1 Petrotoga sp. 9PWA.NaAc.5.4 | reverse complement strand
CAAGCTATTTTAGACAGACTTTTACACCATTCACATGTGATTTCAATAAAAGGAGAATCTTACAGATTAAAAGAAAAGCTGGATTTGTTTTCAAACGTTTCTAATTCTTAATTCTATTTTTTGTACATTATTATTTTCCATTTTTTGTACACTATGGTATTGACTTTTACACCACATTAAAAACCTCAATCAAGGTAAGTCAGGCCGAAGCCTGTAGGTGCACATCGCCAATGTTATAGCAGGTTTAATGGTAACAGCACTTCTCCTACTCCTCAGAGATATTTAACCATTACCCTCAGAGCATGGGACTTGTGGAGCATCCCACGGTGACTATATATTCTGCTATAACTAATCATTAGCAAAAGCTAATGACATAGGCTAATCAACCGAGCTTGCATTTCTACAAGACCCCGCCTCTATAGGCGGTGGGTGGTTGACCTTATTTAATCTATAATGCAAAAAAGGTTAGAATATAATTAATTAACACAACAATAATTAAAGCAGGAAGAAAATTACCAACTTTTATATCTTTTATTTCCAATAATCTTATTCCAATGGCTATTACCATTGCTCCGCCAACAGCTGTGAAATCGTTAAGATAATAAGGATTAGAAAGAAAAGATAACAGGCCAGCTAAACTAACAATAGCTCCTTGAACTAGAAAAACACTAACTGCTGAAAAAATCACTCCCACGCTGTAAACAGAAGCTAAAACAATGGAAGAGATACCATCTAAAACCGATTTTAAAAAAATTACAGAATTGTCTCCTGTTAATCCAGCATTTAAACACCCTATAATTGTCATAGGACCAATGACAAACAGAACGGTTGCTGTTATAAATCCTTTCACAAAAGGAGTTTCTCCTTCGGATCTTTCTACTATATTTGCTAATTTTCCAAGACCGTTTTCTATTTTTAGTAGTTCTCCAACCACACTGCCTAAGGCTAAGGAAACTAAAACTACTATTAAATTATTTGCTTCCAATCCCATTCCTATACCTATCAAAAGTGTCGTTAGTCCAACACTATGAAATAAAATAATTCTAAAATTTTCTGGTAATTTGTTTCCTATAATGGTACCTAAACTTCCTCCAACTAAAACAGCAAGAGTGTTTACTATAACAGCAATGTTGAACATATACCGAATTTCATCCCCTTTTTGAGAAAGTTATTTTGAAAATTTTTTTATTACAAATTATATCAAAAAGTTATAAAAATAAAGAAATTTTAAGATTTTTTAATTTAATCGTTAATAAACATTTCTAATTTGCCTTATTTAGAAATATTTGGCTAAAATTAGATTAGTGGAAAGGCTTTCATTTATTATATAATTTCTGTAAGAAAACATTTCCACTCTTATTAATAGATATTTTTATAAATTTAGATATTTAATTTTGTGAGAAATTCTATGTAAAATGTATTTTGTTGAGGGACTTTATAAATGATAATTTTCAAAAAATAAGTATTTGAATTTGTAGTGGGTCCAGGAAGGAGAGAAAAGTTTTGAAAAGTAAGATAAAGTTCTCTTTGTATGTAACTATATTTTTAATAACCGTTATGATTTTTACCGGGTGTCTCGGAAATTCTTTAATAACCGATCAGCATCAGATTAAGGACTATATAACTCCTAGTAATATTTTAAATAATGAAACTATTATGCAAGCATTCTATTGGGAAATGGGAACGGGAGAGTATTTAAAAAATTATTCAGAGGAAAAAAACCTTTGGCTGCTTTTAGAAGAAAGAGCTTTGGAATTATCTGAAATCGGTATTACAGCGTTATGGTTACCACCTGCAAATAAAGCTATGCATGGAATTTTTGATGTTGGATATGCTACTTATGATTTATGGGATTTAGGGGAGTTCGACCAAAAAGGCACTGTTAGAACAAAGTATGGAACGAAAAAAGAATTAGAAAGTGCTATTGAGGTTCTTCATGGAAACGGTATCAAAGTTTACTATGACGCTGTGCTAAATCATAGAATGGGAGCGGACTCTACAGAAACAGTTAGATTAAGTCCATATAGTCCTAACAAAACTAATAATGAAGAAATTTCAGCTTGGACAAAGTTTAATTTTCCAGGAAGAAATAATAAATATAGTGACTTTCAATGGAACTGGCGACATTTTGATGGAACTGATTGGGACCAAAAAAGTCAATCGAGAGGTATATTTTTATTTGAGAATAAAAGTTGGGATGAAACACCATATGGATACGATTATTTGATGGGAGCAGATGTAGACTACGAAAATCCTGAAGTACAAGAAGACATAACTAATTGGGGAAATTGGATAATAAACGAGATAGGATTTGACGGATTTCGCTTAGACGCTGTAAAACACATAGATTACAGATTTATTAATCAGTTTATAACTGATGTTCAAAAAAGTTCTAACAAAGATGTATTTTTTGTTGGTGAAGCGTGGATTGAAAATGTAGATGATTTAGTTAGATATCTTAACACTGTAAACAACGAAGATTTAAAAGTATTCGATTTTCCTTTAAGAAGTGCTTTCGAAGATATGATTAATGGCACAGATATGAGAACTCTTCAATATACAGGATTAGTAAACAGAGAAGGTTATAAAAATCGAGCTGTCACTTTTGTTGATAATCACGATACAAATAGAGATGGCGAAAATCCAGGTATATACAGAAGAAAGTATCAAGCATATGCATATATATTAACAAGAGAACATGGGATACCTGTTGTTTATTGGAAAGATTATTATATTTATGGAATGAAAGAAGAGTTGGATAAATTATTGTTAGCAAGAAAATACTACGCTTACGGTCCTGGTTATGAAGTAGATAATAACGATGAAGATGTATATTCTTATGTAAGAGCTGGATTACCTGACGTTGAAGGTGATGGTTTGGTTCTAATGATCTCTGATGGTGAGTCAGGAGAAATAATTTCTAAAAGAATCAACTCAAGGCAACCTAACACAACTTTCTATGATTATACGGGACACGTACAAGGAAATATAATTACTGATGAAAGGGGGTATGGAAATTTTAAAGTAAGAAAAAGTGAAAACGAGGGTTGGTCTGTTTGGGTACCTGTAATTGAGAAGTAAGTGATATGAACATAGAAAAATGTATTTTACTGTAAAGGGGGTATGTGTTTTGAGGAAAAGTCTTTTTTATATGGTAGCTTTGCTTTCAATAGTTTTTGCTTTAACAGGGTGTCTGCCTAAGACCGTAGGACAAGAACCACCTGTCCCAGTTGTATCAATCAAGGCATATTTACCAGGAAATACACCAGATAATGCAACAATATATATAGTAGGTAATTATTGTGGATGGGGTTTTGATAATGCAGCTACTTCAACGGTAAAAACCGAAGATGGACAAAAATATGCAGAGTTCGAATTACAGGTAACTGAGTTCCCGCTTAAATACAAATACACAATAGGTCCTTCTTGGAATTATGTAGAAAAAGATGCCGAAGGTAATGAAATTGGCGACAGAGTAATTGAATCTGCTCCAGAAGGGGTAGTTATAGACACAGTAGCAAAGTGGGCAGCAATTCCAACGCCACCAAGTGAAGAACCTACAATAGTTAATATTAAAGCATATTTGCCAGATGAAACACCAGATGATGCAACAATATATATAGTAGGTAATTATTGTGGATGGGGTTTTGATAATGCAGCTACTTCAACGGTAAAAACCGAAGATGGACAAAAATATGCAGAGTTCGAATTACAGGTAACTGAGTTCCCGCTTAAATATAAATACACAATAGGTCCTTCTTGGAATTATGTAGAAAAAGATGCCGAAGGTAATGAAATTGGCGACAGAGTAATTGAATCTGCTCCAGAAGGGGTGGTTATAGACACAGTAGCAAAGTGGGCAGCAATTCCAACGCCACCAAGTGAAGAACCTACAATAGTTAATATTAAAGCATATTTGCCAGATGAAACACCAGATGATGCAACAATATATATAGTAGGTAATTATTGTGGATGGGGTTTTGATAATGCAGCTACTTCAACGGTAAAAACCGAAGATGGACAAAAATATGCAGAGTTTGAATTACAGATAACTGAGTTCCCGTTTGAATACAAATACACAGTAGGTCCTGATTGGAAATATGAAGAAGTCAAAGCAGATGGAAGTCGCGTAGATAACAGAAAAATAGACTCTGCTCCTGAAAGTTTAGTAGAAGATACTGTAGAAAAATGGAAGGAGATACCTGAATCCCAAGAACCTACGGAACCACCAAGTGAAGAAGGAATTATAATAGATGGAGATTTTTCAGACTGGGAAAGTTATGAAGGAACAAAAAAGATTGAAATTGATTCAGATGATGATAGCAAATGGGGAGCAACTAATGATGTAAAATGGTTAGGAGTGGCAGTTGATGAAGAATTTCTATATATAGGTGCACAGTATAAAGCAAGTGGTAACGGATTTATTGTTTATATTTCTAAAGAAAATGACGATACTGGCGCAACTGATATGAATTTTGGTGGTTGGCCAAGAGCAATAACATTTAATAAAAAAGTTCAGTATTTCGTTGCTACTTGGGAGTATCAAGACCCTCAATTATGGCAAGTTGTAGATGCACAAACAAAGACAGACAAAAGTAGTTCAATTTCGGATAAATATGTAAAGCAAAATGAAGGATACGAAATAAAAATACCTCTTTCAGAACTTGGATTAGAAATTGGAGATAAGATATACTTTGTTGGATGTATAGTTGGTGGAGACGGAGCTTCAAGTCCCGATACAATTCCAGATAATGATTACCCTGAAAATTGGGATTGGAATGTCCCAATTAATATAACAACCATGGCCGAGTTTGTAATACCTTAATTCGAGACAATTTTTATGTTATATATTTGCCATGAAATTTTTAGGAAGAAAGTTAGAGACTTTAGAAATAAGAATTTTATAAAAATAAGATTTTGAATTTATAATAGGTCCAGGGCGAAGCCCTCCCACCTATCTTTGGCTAAACGTAGCAAAGAAGCTAAAAAATTCACAGTTAGTAAGAATTAGAGTTATAGAGGTATTTTATAAAAAATTCAACTATAAAATATACATAAAAACGTTTTTTATAATTTTTAAAGTAAGTAGAAAGAAATTTAAACGGAGGTGAGTTTTTTGAGAAAAAAGTATTTATACGTCCTACTTGGTTTTTCTCTTTTGTTTGTTTTGTCAGGATGTATGATGAATTTATTGGACATTACTCTTAGTCCCGGTATTTATTTAGGATACTCAAAAAATAAAAATGTGCCAGATTTAGAAGATCAATTAACCTATGATGAAAGTTTAGGTTTATACAAAATTACTATAAACGCATCAGATCTCACTTATTCAGAGATAGATGAAGATGGTGTTAAATATCATTTCAGCTATTATAAAATTTTTCACGTAAAAGATGATGGAAATGTTGTGAGTTCCTCTATTCCAATCTGGAAGGATATAGTCGATGCTAATAATATTCAAACAATAACCATTTATGCTGACACTAATAAAATGAAAGATGGTAAAGCAATCGGGGTTGGAGATGATACAAAACTTTTGCAAGATTGGTACTTTGCAGGGGATTGGGGAGAAAAAACATGGGATGACAACGCTGTTAAATTTCAAAATGAAGATGACGTACTAGTAGCAAAAATACAAAAAAATTTTAGTGTAGGAGATAAAATAGAATATAAGATAAAACCAAGTGGGAATTGGCGTCCATGGAGCATGATTTTCAACGCAGAAATATATTCAAGAGAGGCTTCTAATGCTGTATACACGCTAAAAAGCGATACGGATGAACTAACAGTTTATTTTGATCCTAAAATCAGTTATGTTTGGTTTGTAGAAAGCGAGGTGAATTAAGTGAAAGCTAAGAAATTACTTCTGTTATCCCTAATTGTATTTTCTGTAACGCTTTTCTTTGGATCAGTTGATCTTGGTGGAAGTGTGGAATTTAATTTAAACTTTGAATTTCCTGAAGAAGAAGACTCAAATTTTTACAGTAATTTCAACAAAGCAGATCTTTATTTTAAATTTTTTGGTGAAGGATTAAGAGGTGAGTTCAATTTAAATAAAGATTCAGATGATAAGCTTTGGGTTTCTTCCTCTGAATTCACTTTTAACCTAAACAATGTCGATTTAACTACGTATTGGAACAGGAAAAGTGTCTCAACAGACGATTGGCTAAAAATTGTCAATAACGAAAAAGTAGGTGCTATTGATGGAGTTAAAGTTTATTCTGATTTAGATAATTTTGGTAAGTTAAATTTTTACGCAGTTGATCGAAATGATCATTTATTCAATTTAATGCATTATAGGTTTCCAGATTTAGCGGGTTTAAATGGAAGTATTATATATTTGAAAGATTATAAAGATATGAACACAAGAAAGTATAATCAGTTAATGGGATTTGACTTTGATATAGGTACATTTGAAACTTTTAAACCTTATGGGGAAGTAGTTCTTTCTTTTGATCAAGATATTTACACCGCTTCTTATGATATAAAAGATAATTACTTGTTGTTTGGTGGAGTTAGGGGTAAGGTAGGAGATTTCTCCTATAATTTCAATACAACGTATATCGCTGATGATTTCAACAAAGATTATTCACCAGACAGTTTAGCAGAAAATATCTTTTTAGAGACCGCATACAAAAACGTTCGACTTACTAATAAATTAGAGCTTGACTTTGGTGAGGATAACTACATTGATAGGTTAAGAACTAATTTGTACATAAATAATTTTGAGTTATATGTTTCACCAGACTTTAATGGATCGTTTTCAGACTTTAATCTAGATACTTCTGAAATGTCAATAACCTATAGTCAAGACCTTTCTATTCCTTTTTTTACTTGGTATAAAATTTCATTGTATAAACAAGGACCAGAAGATGACTGGACAGATATAAGACATTATAAGCCGTTTAGAATATACCTGGAGAGTAATTATAAAGCACTTGGTTTTTCAGGTAATATGAAATATATTTTTGGTAATCCACTTTCGGATGAATTTTTCCAGTCTTTTGGTGAACTTTACTACATAGATATTTCAAGAAACTTTAATCAATTTTCAGTTATGGGAAAATTTCAATACATTCAAGGTATTGTTGAGAAACGTTTTACTGCATATACAGAAGTTGGCTATAACCTTCCGAATGGAAACATAAAGTTTTATGTCGGTGATGGTGATTTTGAAAATTCGCTTCAATTCAAAAGGCAAGTTGGTATAACTACAACTTTTTATTTCTAATTTCAAAATAATAGATAAATTTTGGAGGTGGCAAGATGAAAAAAATTATTTCTGTTATATTATTTTCTCTTATAATCGTATTTACTTTTTCGAAGGTTTATGTTGAGGATGGAATGGTAGTCTTCGAATATGAAGATAGAACAGCAAATAGCGTCTTTGTAGCTGGTACTTTTAATAACTGGAGCACAAGTGCTTGGGGAATGGATTATAGAGACGGGGTTTGGATATATGTAACTAATTTACAACCTGGCGTTTATGAATACAAATACGTTGTAAATGGAACAGATTGGTACGAAGATCCAGAATCTCCAGACTACGTTCCTGATCCATATGGGGGAAGAAACTCAAAATTTGAATTAGTTTTAGAAGACGGAGAACTAAAAATTGTTGGTGGAGAAGCCCAAGAGGGAAAAGCTTCTATAATTTCAGGAAAATATGAGTTTGGTCTAAAAACTAAACTAGAAGAAGAGACAGGTTTTTTTGCAAATCCTGAGGTAAAAAATGAGGTTGTTTTGAGCATAAATCCAAATGTACAAAATGCAGATTTGGAATTAAAAATCGGGGCTTCATCACTAAATGATAGTTTTCAATTTAAAGTATATGGAATGAAAGCTTTATGGATGCAAGAACATCTTTCTTTAGGTGCATTTTATAAAACAGCGATAAATCCTAATTATAACTTTGATTATGAAAATCCTGAAACAGAGCTTCCTGGCTTTGGATTTATACTTAATTATTCTGATTTCTATGTAGGCGCTGACCTACTACTAACTCAAGAAAATAAAGTTAAATTTTTGACGTTTGCGGACGGCAGTTTTTACGATTTTAGGGTTGGTTTGTTGTTTGACACTGTAGAGGCAACATCATTAGTAATTAGAGGAGAGGCTTACAACTTCTTTACAGAATTAAATTTAGAAGATTGGGAATTTAACAGTGTTTTAATAGGTTATGAAAAAGCAGACAGCTTTGGCGCGAGTTTTCTATATGCCGCTTTGGATGAATATTTAACTGTAAAAGGTTTTGGCGTTTACAACGATTTTGATTTGGATGGTGCTATTTATTATGAAACAACAGGAGAAAATTTCTATGCCTTCCAGATAGGTGGAGGTTATACATTATTAGAAAGCTATAGAATTGGCGGAGGCCTTTACTTTAATGGCGATGGTAAGTCCGGTTTTAATTTGAACTTTAAACTAGAAAACGAAGATTTTCCGGTTAAGGTAAAAGTTGGTTTTGGTAACAACATTAAAGTTGATGCAAAACCTTTCAATCCCGATGATAAATACTTTACATTATCTGTTGCGGCAGAATTTTAATTGTTAGTTTTGTTGAAGTAATCCCCTTTTACTTTGTGTTATAGATTTAAAAATTGAGAGGCTTTTTAATTTAAGCCTCTCATTTTTTACAACTTTTTTCTATTTATATGAAAAAAAGTAAATCTTCTTTGCCTCTACCCCGGCAGCAGGATATTTTTCTTTTGCCATCTCTTTGTTAGTGATTATCGCATCTATAACATTTTTTTTATCGTTATACGAACTTAAAAATAATATGTTTTTTGCGTTATTAAGGACTTTGTAGGTAACTGTTATTCTTGGAACATATGGGTCTCCTGATGGGGAAACAGGTACTACTAATCGCTTGTTTTCAGTTAGTAAATTGCTGTTTGGAAACAAAGACGCAGTATGACCGTCTTTTCCTACTCCGAGCAAGATAAGATCAAAAGCAGGTTCTCTACCTTGAAAAAAATTGATAATTTCCTTCTCGTATTCTTCTGCTGCTTTTTCAAGTGGTAGTTCAGTTTTTATTCGATAAATATTGTTTTGAGGTATATTTACCCTTGAAAGTAGCAATTTATACGCCCATTTATAATTATTATCATCACTTTCTTTGTCCACGTATCTTTCATCTGCCCAAAAGATAAAAACTTTTTCCCAATTGATTTTATCTTTGTAATCTAAAGTTAATTTTTTAAACAAAGGCTTTGGAGTATTACCCCCAGATATCATGAAGGAAAATTGATTATTTTTGTCTATGCTCTTTTTGTATGTTTTATATATAAAATTTGAGCTTTCTTCTAAAAATTCTTCTGAATTTTCAAATATTTTAAAATACATTTACAAATTCTCCCTCTACATCAAGGTTTCTCCACTCTCTGTTATCTTTTAATAAAAGCTCATTGGCTTCTTTTGGGCCCCACGTACCTGCTTCATAGAATAATAAGTTTTTATCTTGGTCTTCTTCCCATTTTTCTAAAATAGGAGTTAAAAGTTTCCAGGAAAGTTCCATTGCATCGCTTCTTACAAATAAAGTTTGATCTCCTACCATTGCATCCAAAAGTAATCTTTCATATGCATCCGGCCCTTTGAATTTAAAAAATTCATTGTAATTGAAATCCATGCTTAAAGTATTTAAACATAATTTGGATCCAGGTTGTTTTGCTTGAATTTTCAAGGAAAATCCTTCATCGGGTTGAATGTTTAGTATAAGGACATTCTGTTCCAAATATATATTGTTCTTAGCAAAAATAGAGTGTGGAACTTCTTTAAAGATAATAGCTATCTCTGATATTTTTCTCTTCAATCTTTTACCACTTCTCAGATAAAACGGTACCCCACTCCATCTCCAACTATCTAATAAAAATTTAGCAGCCACATATGTTTCAACATTAGAATTAGGATTCACATTTGGTTCTTGTCTATAATCTGGAACATTAAAACCATTTATTTTACCTTTTTTATATTGAGCTCTAATAAAGAATTCGTCTATGTAATCTTTTTCAAAAGGTCTAATAGTTTTTAAAAGTTTGGTTTTTTCGTCTCTAACACTTGAATCTTCTAACGAAGCTGGTGGTTCCATTGCCACTAACGTTAAAAGTTGTAGCATATGGTTTTGAAACATGTCTCTAAGTAATCCAGCTTGTTCAAAGTATCCTGCTCTGTGTTCGACTCCTAAGGTTTCTGCAACTGTTATTTGTACATTATCTATGTACTTATAATTCCAAATCGGTTCAAAAACAATATTTGCAAATCTGAGCATCATTATATTTTGAACAGTTTCTTTACCGAGATAATGGTCTATTCTGTAAATTTGTGATTCTTTCAAAGATTTATGGAGTTCTTCATCTAATTCATTGGAGGATTTTAAATCCCTTCCAAAAGGTTTTTCTATTATGATTCTTGAATAACTATTGTTTTTTTCTTTAATGAGTTCAAAGTTGCTAAGTTTTCTAATTATTTCTAAATAAATATTGGGAGGAGTTGCTAAGTAAAAAAGATGGTTTTGCTGTGTTTTAAATATTTCATCTAAGTACCTTAGTCTATTTTTCAAATAACTATATAGTGAATCATCATTGTAATTACCAGAAATAAAAAAAATTTTTTCTATAAACTTAGATATTAGGTAAAGATCTTCTTTCTCTTCTGATAGTTTATTTTTTATCTCTAATCTATATTCTTCATCAGTATATTGAGTTCTTGCAACACCAAGCAGATAAAATTCTTGGGGTAGAAGATTTTTTTTGAAAAGAGTGAAAATAGAAGGGATCAATTTTCTAAAGGTTAAATCTCCTGATGCTCCGAAAATAATTATTGAAGATGGACCAGGTTTTATTTCTTCACAAAGTTGTACCCTTGATATTCTTGTTTTAGCTTGTTGTTCCATAATTTTTTCACCTCTATTTTTCTTACAACATTTATAAATACTTTTATAAAAAAATGGAAGCAGGAAAAAACTTCCCCTTCCATTTATTATAACACGACAAAAAAGATTGTAATTTAATATTCTATGAATTTATTTCTTTAGCCATAGCTTTAGCTAATTCATCTAATTTTTTGAAATCTTCTATTTTTGCTGATAATCTTGCTTCAACAGGTTGATAGACAAGAGGCCATTTCATTTGTTCATTATACTTTACAAGAGTGGAAACTCCTCCTCCACTCCAACCGTAGGTTCCAAATATACCTAAAACATGATTTTTGATATTGTTATGAGCTAACCATTGAACCAAAGATTCCATATATGGGAACAATCCTTGATTATATGTGCAGCTTCCTAATATCAGTCCTTTGTACCTCCAAATCTCATTTATTATATGAGAGATGTGTGTTTTAGATACATCCATTACTTTTATTTCTTTTATTCCTTCTTCTGCTAATTTTCTTGCTATGTAATCTGCCATTTCTTCGGTATTTCCATACATAGAACCATAAGCGATGACAACACCTTTTTCAGTTTCATATTTGCTCCATTTGTCATATAAAGTGATTATTCTGTTTGGATCTTTTCTCCACACTGGGCCATGTGTAGAGGATATAATTTTTATTTCTATATTGGCGTCTCTTAATTTGTTTAAAGCTTTTTGTACCATTGGACAGTATTTTGCGATTATATTAGAAAAATATCTTCTTATTTCATCTTCAAAAAAATCTATTTTAACTTCGTCATCAAATATTCCGCCATCTAAAGTGCCGAATCCTCCAAATGCATCACCAGCAAATAATATTTTATCAGTTTGATCGTAAGTCATCATGGTTTCGGGCCAATGTACCATAGGGGTAAGATAAAACTTTAACTTATGTTGACCTAAATCTAAAACGTCTTCATCTTTAATTTCTTGAAAATTATCGTGAATCTTATATAAGTTCTCTAAGAATTGAAAAGTTGTTTTATTTCCAATAATTTTAATGTTAGGAAATTCATGTAAAAGTTCTGGTATAGAGCCTGAATGATCAGGTTCCATATGGTTAATTATTAAATAATCAAGTGATTTTCCATTTAAAAGAGATCTTATTTTGTTAAAAAATTCACTCATTTTAGTTTCTTTAACTGTATCTATCAAAGCAGTTTTTTCGTCTAAAATTAGATAAGAATTATAACTTACACCTTTTTCAAGTGGCCATAAACTTTCGAAAAGATAGGTATCTCGATCATTAACCCCAACATAATAAACTTTATCACTAATTTTTATGGTGCCATTCATGGAAATTCATCCTCCTTTTTTGTTATCTCAAAAAGCCAAATATATTATACCATAAAGGAAATAATAACTTTTGAATGCGTTTTATAAAAATATAAGTTTTAACATAGTAGTTATAAAAAATTATCAAAAATAATATAGAATTTGGAAGAATCTTGATTGTAAAGATTAAAAGTTTATATCCTTATCGAGAGTGGTGGAGGGACTGGCCCTGTGAAACCACGGCAACCTGTATAATATTCTATTATACAACGGTGCCAAATCCTGCAGAAGTTCTGGGAGATAAGGAGAGGATTAAAAGAAATTAAAACCTCTTCCGCTCTGCTGGAAGAGGTTTTTAAATACTTAGATGCTTCATAAATGGGAATGTTTTGAATTTAAAATGGGTTCATGGCACAGCCCTCTCTGTTTGGTTAAGCTTAGCAAAGAAGTAAAAAATTTGTAGTTAGGCAGAAACTTTGGAAATGAGAAATTTTATAAAAACGAGGTTTTGAATTTAAAATGAGTTCAGGGCACAGCCCTCTCCTGTTTCGTTAAGCTTAGCAAAGAAGTAAAAAATTTGTAGTTAGGCAGAAACTTTGGAAATGAGAAATTTTATAAAAACGAGGTTTTGAATTTAAAATGGGTCCAGGGCACAGCCCTCTCTTGTTTCGTTAAGCTTAGCAAAGAAGTAAAAAATTTGTAGTTAGGCAGAAACTTTGGAAATGAGAAATTTTATAAAAACGAGGTTTTGAATTTTAAAACGGGTTCAGGGCGGAGCCCCCACTCTCTTTCATTATACGTAGTGAAAAAGTTAAAGAAAGTCATAGTTAGTAAGTATTAGAATTATGGAGGTATTTTTGAAAAAAACTTAAAACTAAAAGATTGGTAAAACTTAAGTTTTAGAATTTCTAAAGTAGGTATTAAATATTTAAAGGGAGGGATTTAGTATGAAAAAAAGTAAAGTTTGGTTAAGCATTTTTGCTGTATTTGTTTTTATTTCGTTTTTAGCCATTGAAGGTTTTTCAGCTTTTGGATTTGGAGGCAAGAGTTTTAAAGTTGGTGCAACTCCAGTACCTCACGCAGAAATATTAGAGTTTATAAAAGAAGATTTTAAAGAAAAAACCGGGGTAGATTTGGAAATCGTTGTTTTCACTGATTATGTACAACCTAATCTCGCTTTAGAAGATGGATCTATAGATGCAAATTATTTTCAACATGAACCATATTTAGAAACTTTTTGTAAAGAAAGAAATATAAATGATCTTGTATCAGTTGCAAAGATTCATGTCGAACCAATGGGTTTTTATCTGAAAAAAGATTTAAAAGATCTAAAAAAAGGTGATTTAATAATATTGCCTAATGATGTTACAAATGAAGGAAGAGCACTTTTGTTACTTCAAGAAAATGGGGTTATAAAGCTTAAAGATAGAAAAGATCCTTTGGTTGCAACAGTTAAAGACATTGTCGAAAATCCATATGGGTTAACTTTTAAAGAATTAGAGGCTCCTTATTTGCCAAGAACGTATAAGACCGATAAAAATGTTGTAGGTGCTGTAATCAATACAAATTATGCTATTGAAGCAGGGCTTAATCCTTTAAAAGATGCTGTGTTTTTTGAAGGGGCAGAGTCTCCCTATGCTAATATAATTGCGGTAAAGAAAGATAGAGTTGATGATGATTTAGTAAAGGCACTTGTAGAAATATTAACTACCGAAAAAGTGAAAAATTTTATACTTGAAAAATATAACGGAGCTGTAGTCCCGGTTTTTTAAAGGAGAATTTAAATTGTTAGAAATAAAGAATCTCAACCTTATTTATGATGAAAATAATCATGTTTTAAAAAATATAAATTTTAAAGTTGAGGAAGGAGAAATTGTTGGAATAATAGGTCTTTCTGGAGCAGGTAAAACATCTCTTTTAAGAACACTTAACTTGCTCCAGCTTCCTTCTTCAGGAAAAATTTTCTTAAATTCAATAGATATTACTCAGTTAAATAAAAAAGATTTAAGGGAGATTAGAAAGAAAATAAGCATAGTTTTTCAACATTTTAACTTGCTAAGTTCTCGAAACGTCTTTCAAAATATTGCTTTGCCTCTTGAGATAGAAAATGTTAAAAAAGAAGAGATAGAAAATAAAGTTAATAGAATGATAGAACAACTGAACCTTTCTTCACGAAAATATGCTTATCCTTCACAACTTTCTGGTGGAGAGAAGCAGAGAACGGCAATTGCAAGAGCTTTGATAAGTAATCCCGATATTATTTTATTTGATGAACCTACTTCTTCTTTGGATCCAAGTACTACTCAAAAGATTTTAAATTTAATTTTAGAAATTAATAAGAATATGAAAAAATCTATTTTGATAGTTACCCATGAAATGGATGTTATAAAAAAGATATGTGATAAAGTTGTGTACTTAAAAAATGGATATGTAGATTATTTTGGTTCTGTCCATACTTTTTTTATTGAAAAAGAAGACGAACTTAATAAAGAATTCTATCAAGAAATAAACATAGATTGGCAAAAAGTGAAAGAAGTTGTTAAAGGAGAAAACGACAGACTTATAAAAATTGTATTTTGGGGAGAAAAAACTCACGAACCTGTTCTATACACAGTAGCTACAAAATACAATGTTGTTGTTAATGTTCTATATGGTAAGATAGAGCATCTTAAAGACAATCCATATGGAACGTTGATTGTAGAAGTTATTGGAGATAAGAATCAAATGGAAGAATTTTTACAGGAAATTTCGGATAATGTTTATAAAGTAGAGGTGCTTAAATAAATGTTGCAAGATTTGATCACCGCAACTCTGGAAACATTGTATATGACATTTGTTTCTGGTATTATTGCGGTTTTACTTGGAATTCCTTTAGGTGTGGCTTTATACATGCTTTCTAAAAGTAATAAAAATAGTTCAAAAATGTTGTACTCTGTTTTAGATTGGATTGTGAACATATTCAGGTCTATACCTTTTATAATACTTATAATTCTAATAATACCTTTAACAAGATTGCTGACCGGTACTATCATTGGTTCAACCGCAGCTATTGTGCCTTTAAGTATAGCAGCAATTCCTTTTATGGCAAGGTTGGCAGAAAATTCTTTTAACAATTTGTCTGATGGTTTATGGGATACCTCCGTATCAATGGGTATGACAAACAGTCAATTCATATTTAAAGTATTATTACCTGAAACGTCACCAGAGATGATTTCAAATATAACACTTTTGATTATTAACTTGATAACCTATACAGCGATAGCAGGTGCTGTAGGAGCTGGTGGCCTTGGTGCAATGGCTATAAACTATGGATACCAAAGATTCAGAATGGATGTTTTAATCTATGATGTGATTATATTGATACTTTTAACCCAAGTTATACAGTTTGCTGGGACAAAAATTTCTAATTCTCTTCGAAAATAAA
>NZ_AZRK01000030.1 GCF_002895485.1 Petrotoga sp. 9PWA.NaAc.5.4 | reverse complement strand
CATTGGCCAAATTTAAAATACATGCTGCCATTTCTTGAACCAACAGGAAGGAAATAATAAGTAATTAATCCCAATAGCCCCCTTCGGGGGGCTTATTATAGAAAGGAAGGTGTAATTAGTTGCTATTCATAAAGCGATACTTACTACCAAGGATAATACAATTTTTAGTAGTAGTATTTGTAGGGATAACGATAGTCTTTTTCGTACCAAGACTAACTCCTGTAGATCCCGTACAACAAGTAATAAGTCAAATAACTTCACAAGGGGCGTTCATGGACCCAGCATCGGTAGATGCATTAAGGAAATCACTCACAGAGATGTATGGACTTGAAGGAGGGATGTTCCAACAATACTTTGCATTCTGGGGAAGGTTATTACGAGGAGACTTTGGACCATCTTTATTCCAATTTCCCGTACCAGTAATTGACCTAATAATGAACTCGCTACCTTGGACAGTGGGGTTATTAATAACAACTACAGTTATAGCCTGGATAATAGGAAACATATTAGGAGCACTTGCAGGATACTTCAAAAACAAAGTATGGGCAAAAACATTAGACAACATAGCGATGGTAGTAAGACCGATGCCGTATTACATATTTGCATTATTATTACTAATACTATTTGCATACCTAATACCGATATTCCCATCAGCAGGAGGATATTCAGTAGGAAGACAAATAGGATTCAACTGGCCATTCATATCGGACTTAATAATACACTCATTCTTACCGGCTATGTCATTAGTTATTTTAGGAATAGCGGCAAATTTCATGACCATGAAACTTATAGTCTCAAACATAGTAGCAGAAGACTACGTCATGTATGCCAAAGCAGGAGGACTAAAAGAAAGTAAAATAGCGTTCAAATACGTATTTAGAAACGGATTATTACCACAAATAACAGGATTAGCCTTATCACTTGGACAAATTTTTGGAGGAGCATTAATAACAGAAATAGTATTCTCATATCCAGGGATAGGTACGTTACTATACGGAGCGATAAACTCAGGAGACTACAACCTAATAATGGGAATAGTGTCGTTATCAGTAATAGGGATAGCAGGAGCGACGTTGATAATAGATCTAATATACCCATTATTTGATCCACGAATAAGATACAGATGAGGTGATGAATTTGGAAGGGTTCAAAGAACTAATGAAAGATGGAAGATTCAGATTTGCGTTCATAGTAATATGCGTATTAGCGTTCATGTCGATACTGTCGTTTTTCTCACCGTATGACCCATTAAGATGGAACGTAGTACCAAGAGACAAACCACCAAGTTGGCCATACATATTTGGAACCACATCACAAGGTCAAGACCTATTTTGGCAATCCACATATGCGATAAGAAACTCACTAACAATAGCGCTAATAGCCTCTGGTATATCAAGAGTGATAGCAGTAATAGTAGGATTAGTAGCCGGATACAAAGGAGGAAGGACAGACACAGTACTAATGGCAATAAACGACAGTTTTGTAGTAATGCCGTTATTACCCATACTCATACTAATAGCGTCAGTAATAAGAGAAAACCTAACGATGGTGATGTTAGGACTAATACTAAGCCTATTTGGATGGGCATGGGATGCAAGAGTGATAAGATCACAAATATTAAGCTTAAGAGAAAGAGAGTTCACATATACAGCGATACTATCAGGGACAAGGACATTCAATTTAGTAATAAAAGAATACTTTCCATACATAATACCGATAATATTTGCCACATTAATAAACAACATGATATGGGCAGTAGGAATGGAAGTAACCTTAGCCATATTAGGACTATCCAACACAGAAATACCGACAATAGGCACGATGATACATTGGGCAGTAAACTACCAAGCGATGCTGTTAGGATACTGGTGGTGGATACTAACGCCAGTAATAATATCGATCTTCTTATTTGTAGCGTTGTACTTACTCTCAACAAGTCTAAGTGAATATCTTGACCCACGAACAAGGATACAAAGAATTGGTAAGGCGAAGGAGTGAAAACGTTGGATGTATTAAAAACAGAAAACCTAAAATCATACTACATATTTGAAATGCAAAAAGAAAAAAAAGAAGTAAAAGCAGTAAACGATGTAAGTATAAACATCCAAGAAGATGAAATATATGGGATAGCAGGAGAAAGTGGATGTGGAAAAAGTACATTTCTAAAAACGATATGTGGATTAGCCGAACCGCCATTAAGAATAGTAGGAGGGGAAATATACTACCAAGTAAAAGGAAAAGAAATAGACATAACCAAACTTAGCCAAGAAGAATACAGGAAACTAAGATGGGAATACATATCGTATATACCCCAAGGATCTATGAGTGCACTCAACCCAATAATAAGGATAAAAGAATCATTCAAAGATTTTGTAACAGCACACAAAAAGATAAAAGATGAAAAAAAAGAGTTTGAAGAACCGTTAAAAAAACACCTTGAATCTTTAGGATTACCCATAAGGGTATTAAAATCATATCCACATCAACTATCTGGAGGTATGAGACAAAGGACAACGATAGCCTTAGCAACGATACTAAACCCAAAAATAATAGTAGCAGACGAACCAACAACAGCGTTAGATGTAGTAGCACAAAGAGCAGTAATACAATTACTAAAAGATATACAAAAGATGCAAAAAAATACAGTAATATTAGTAACCCACGATATGGCGGTACATGCCAACATAACAGATAGGATGGGAATAATGTATGCAGGGATATTTGTAGAAGAAGCAAAGACTGATGAAATATTTGAGAACCCATTACATCCATACACAAAATTTCTAATAGGATCGCTACCAAAAATGGGAGACAAAAGTTACAAAGTGAGTGCGCCAGGATCACCACCATCACTTGCGAATTTACCCCAAGGATGTCCATTCAATTCAAGATGTCCATACGTCATGGACATATGCAAAAAAGAAAAACCCGAACTGATAGAAATAAGTAAAGGGCACAAATCAGCATGTTTTTTAAACACAAAGGAGCGAAAAGAAAATGCAAAATAACAATCCAACAGACAAAGAAAAAGCGGTAACCACAAAAATGCAAGAAAAGTTAATACAAGTAGAAAACCTACAAAAGGTATTCATAGTTGGAGGTGGATTTGCAAGGAGCAAACTGTTAGCGGTAGATGAAGTAAACTTTCACATACAAGAAAATGAAATATTCAGCTTAGCAGGTGAAAGTGGATGTGGGAAATCAACGGTATCAAAGATGCTGTTAGGATTTTTAGAACCCACCCAAGGGGAAGTATACTACAAAGGAAAAGACATAGTGAACTTAAAGAAATGGGAAGAAAAAAAAGGATTCATGAAAGAAGTACAATCGATATTCCAAAACCCATTTGAAACATTTAATCCATTAAGAAAAGTAGACAGTTATCTATACGACACAGTCAAACAATATGGTATAGAAAAAAAGAACAAAGATCAAGCCGTAGAAGAAGCATTGAAATCCGTAGGATTAGGATTAAAAGAAGTAAAAGGCAGATACCCAAACGAATTCTCAGGAGGACAATTACAAAGAATATCAATAGCAAGAGCCCTGGTAACAACACCATCATTGTTAGTAGCAGACGAACCCGTATCGATGGTAGATGCATCGTTAAGGATGTCGATAGTTAACTTATTCAAAGATTTAAGAGACAAATATAACGTAAGTGTATTGTACATAACCCATGACTTAGCAACAGCATACTATGTAAGTGACAGGATAGGAATAATGTTCAGAGGAAACATAATAGAAATGGGAGGAGTAGAAGAGGTATTGATGAATCCGAAACATCCGTACACACAGATGTTGAAAGAATCAATTCCAGAAGCTGATCCAAAGAAGAAATGGAGTGAAAGGATAAGCATAAAAGAGTTGGAAACAGAGGAGTATATGAGAAAAGGATGTAAGTTTGCAGGTAGATGTCCGTTTGTAATGGATAAGTGTAAGGATAATATGCCTCCAGAGTTACAAGCTGAGAATAGAATGGTTCGCTGCTGGTTGTATGAGTGATGAAA
>NZ_AZRK01000029.1 GCF_002895485.1 Petrotoga sp. 9PWA.NaAc.5.4 | reverse complement strand
TAGGAAGTCTTTTGCTATTTCAATGTTTCCAAAGTTTCTTTTGAAAAAAACATCGTGAGGATTGTTTATTTCGTTCATTAGTTGTCCTCGCTTTGATTGTGAGATTTATGTTTTCTAATTAAATTATACCATAATAGTGAAAGTTTTGGTTGGAAAGTAAAAATCCCCTTTATTAAAGGGGATTCTATTTCAATATCTCTTTCAATTCTTCGATGGTTATTTCTAATAGATTATCTCCTATGTAGTTGATTGTACCCATTTTTGAAATTCTAAACTTTACATTAATTCTAATTTTGAGCTATTATCTATTTCTTTGATTTTGTCGGTACACATCCGAAGGAGAGGGAGGGCTCCGCCCTGGACCCACATTATAAGTTTAAAATGTTGCTTTATTGACTAATTTTCCAATTACGCACTTTTTCGTTTTTTTTGTTAAAAATAAATTATCTAATTAAAAAATTGATCTCCGATACAATATTATCTATAGCTTTTTCTGGAGTTAATCTCCCAGTTATGCAATCATAAACATTATTTTGTATAACAAAAGATATTTCTGAATAAATAGCTGATTTAGGTTTTAATTTTAAATTTTCAGTCAAATGTTTAAAGTCTTTTAAATCTATATTATTTCCTGAAATTTGAGAATTTTCATAAATATATAATCTAACTGGTAAAAAGTTTAAGTCAGAAAAAACTTGAATTTGACTTTCTTCAGAAGTTAAAAAGTTTATGAACTTTTTTGCTGCTGCTATTTCTTCAGGAGTTACATTAGGATTGATTGATAGAACTTTACCATCTAAAACTAAAAATGGGTCGTTTATATATTTAGAAATTGGCAGCGGAGCAATCCCCACCAATCCTTTTAGGGGTGAATCATCTGAATTCAACAAAGGCCACGCATAAAGGCTATTCCTCATAAAAAGTGCCTCACCATTTTGAAAAGATAACCTGCAGTCTTCTTCCCAATAAGTGGTAACTCCTTTTCTAGTAATTCCACTGTCTATAAAACTTTTCATAAGTGTGAGTGCCTCAATAGCTTTTCTCTTATTTTCAGGTTCGTTTAATACAAATTTGTTTCCTTTAAAAATATCTACTCCATAGGAATAAAGAATTTCAAAGAAAAAATTAGTCAGTTCTTCATATCTTGCACCTTGCCAAATAAATCCATCAATATTTTCTTTTTGTGAAATATCTTTAGCTATTTTTATTAATTCTTCCCAAGTTTTTGGAACGTTGTAATTATACTTTTCCAATAAATCCTTTCGATAATACAAAACTCCCGCATCCATAAAGTATGGAATAGCTTTAATGTTTTCCCCTACTTTAACCATTTCTATTGTAGCAGGTATAAATTTTTCTAATTCAAAATATTCGCTGTCTTTTTCTAAATCAACTAAAAAAGGCGAAAACTCTTCTACCCAACTAAAATCCAAAGACAAAATCGTGGGTTTATTAGCTTTTGTAACAACAAAAGTACCGTAAAACTTGTAAGTGGAGCCAGGATAACTCGGTATTTCAAAAACTTCTACTTCAATATCAGGATTTTGTGCTTCAAATTCTACTATTTTGGCATTTAACATTAATAATTGTTTCTCTATAGATTCATATGCAATACTTATTTTCACTGCGAAAAGGTTGATAGTTACGCAAGTCAACAACAATAATAAAAATACTTTTTTCATATATATACACCCTTTCTAAAGATTTTAAGGATAAAAATTTTTGTTGTCTCAATGTTATAAGGTTTGCTTGGAAAATTTTTTCTTAAACAATCTTATTTAAATTATATCACAAAATTATTAAAACTTTTAAATCATATTTTGAAACTCTCAACTAACCCTTTCAACTCTGAAGATATCTCATTCAACTCTTTAGCATCTTCATTTATCCCTATAGCTTGTTCTACTTGGTTGTCTATTATCTTTCTCGATGTTTCTAACTGCTGACTTATTTCTGTTACCGCTTTTGCTACTCTGTCCATCGCCGAACTCATCTCTTGGGCACTTGCACTTTGTTCTTGAGCACTGGCTGTCATGTTTTCTATCCCTTGATTCATCTTTTCTATTCTTTCTGTTATGTGTTTGAAACTTTCTAATACATTTCCCATTTCTTTGTTTATGTCTTCTATCGTTCCTACTACTTTCACTGTCGTTTGGTTTACTCTATCTGTACTTTGGGTTATGTTTGTTAGTATTTGGCTTATCTCATCTGTCGCATTCCTTGATTCTTCTGCTAACTTCCTTATCTCATCTGCTACTACTGCAAATCCTCTTCCCGCTTCTCCTGCTCTTGCTGCTTCTATCGCTGCATTTAACGCTAA
>NZ_AZRK01000028.1 GCF_002895485.1 Petrotoga sp. 9PWA.NaAc.5.4 | reverse complement strand
GTTATCAACAATAAGAAAGGCAGATAAGGTAGTAGTATTAAAAGATGGAGAAATAATAGGAGAAGGAACCCACAACGAATTAATAGAAAGTTCTCCTGTTTACAAAGAAATCATTGAAAGTCAGTTGGTGGTGTGAAAAGAAGTGTTATCTTAGCTTTTTAGTTTTTTCTAAATTAATGTAAGGAATATAATTTAATTGAGTTCGTTAGTATAAGAAAGAAGATAAAGAAGATATAGTATATAAATCACTCAAAAATCTTTAACGTTTCAACAAGTTCTTCTCTTTCTTTTTCTTCAAAAACATAGAACGAAATTGCTGAGGGAATCCTCTTTAACGTGTATTCCTTCACAAACATATTGATTTCTTTTGGTACTTTTGGTCTTAATTCTTTTGGTATGTTTTTTATTTCATAATACCTTCCATAATTCATTATGTACCTTTCTATCATATCTTTTTGTTTTGAATTAGCTTTTATGTATTTTTCTATGAACTCTTGTAAGTAAGCTTTGTTTAAGTTTTTATGGAAGTGTAAAGTTTAAAGAAATGTTTTTATCTACATCTTTTAACCACCAACTTATATTGTTTAAAGCTCCTACCATTCCAGATGGATGAGGTACATCCTTCAATATCTTAAATGCTTGAATGTTTAACTTAGCTGCTTCTATATAATTTCCTTTATTCTTTTTCCCCTTGCATCAGCCATAAGGATAAATCCCTTATTAACAGGATTATTTTCGTAATACAAACTACCTTTTCGTAGTTTTGAAATATTTCTTTCTATAGCCTCAAGGACTTCATCATATTTATTATCCCAAAATAATTTCAAGATTTCTATATACTCTATTGTTTTATCGTTTAAAGAAATTGATTCAAGATAGTTCATGAATGGTTTTCCAAACTGTCCGTAAGTTGATAACTTGGTAATTAATTTAAAAGCATTTGAATTATCTCCTTATGAATATATCTGCTTTGTTTCCTGATTGTTATTTAAAAACAACATAATATTTACTTTTGTTTCAATGTTAACGAGTGAATATACAGTTACTTTTTTATCTTTAAACTATTGTATCATAACCATTATCAAAAAAGGGAAAGCGAAAACAGAGTATAAAACACGATAAAAAACATCGAAATTAAAGTTTACATAAGCTTTTTTGATGCAATCTCTAAAAATATATTCCAATCTACATTTGAATTCAATAAAAAAATCACTTGTTTATCATATGGAAAAGTGTATGATAAAAATAGTGAATGGTCTTTTGAGTTTGTAAGAAAAAGTGTTACTCATTACATATTATGTAAAGGGGGATAAAAAGTGAAAAAAAAGAAAAATGAAGGTTCTATAAAACTTTTAAAATATTCTAAAAAATATATAAAATATCAAAAAATTCCTCTTGTTCTTGCTCCATTATTATTGTTAGTTTCAATCATGACTCCTTTTTTAATTAGATATTTTATTGATGATATAATTGGTAAAAACAAATTTTCTCAGATACTGCCTTTCTTCTTCTTTTTTGTCGTTGTTGTTTTATTAGAAAGAATCATATCTTTTTTTGTTAACTATGGATATTACAAATCTATGAATTTAGTTGTGCGAGACGAACAAATATCCATGTTCAATAAAATTATGATGATTCCCTTAAAAGATTTTTCCCATAACAAAGTTGGGGACTTTATGTCAAGGGTTCTTTCTGACACTTTGGAAGCTTCTTTCTTTCTTGGAACAGGAATCTCTCTAATCTTTTATAATTTTATACAGTTGATCATTGTTTCTTTGGTTTTATTATTTTTAAACTGGCAACTTGCTCTTATCACATTCATTATGATGCCATTTTATTATTTTTCTCTTAGAGCATTTGACAAAAGTATTCAAAAAAGTTCCGAGTTAGAGAGGAATACGTATAGTGAACTTACAGAGGAATTTAGAGAAAAAGTTGAAGGACTTTGGTCGATAAAGAGTTTTTGCAAAGAGACCTTCTTTTCGAAAGCGTTTTTCAAAAAATCAGAGAGTTGGGTTGGTTCAAAAAACAGATTAAGCAAATTAAATCAAGGTGCAGAAGATTTTATGTCATTTATGTATGAATTAACTCCAGTTTTAGTATTAGGTTATGGGGGTTATCTAATACTCAAAGGGGATACTACTTTAGGGACCCTTATAGGTTTCTACGCTTATTTAGGATGGATATTTACTCCTATAAGGAATCTCAGTAATTTTTATATACAAATGCAAAGGGCAGGACAAGTCACCAATCGTATATTTGAGATACATGATATGCCAGTGGAAGACCGCGGAAAAGGTAAATCTTTTCCTGTCGACGAATATGATATCACTTTTGAAAATATTTGCTTTACATATCAAAATTTACCTATATTAAAAGATATAAATCTAAGAATTAACACAAAAGAAAAAGTAGCTATTGTAGGAACAAGTGGAGCGGGTAAATCTTCGCTCGTAAATTTGATACCAAGATTTTACGAACCATCCCAAGGATTGCTTAAGATAGGTAGCTTTGAAGTCAAAGAATATGATCTTGAACAATTGAGAAAAAATGCCAAGATAGTGAGACAAAACGATCCATTATTCAACATGAGTATGAAAGAAAATATCATGCTTGGAGATGAATTCAGTGATCAAGAGTTCAACAAAGTTGTCAAAAAAGCAAAGGTAGATAAATTTATAGACCTTTTAGATAAAGGATACGATACAGTAGTAG
>NZ_AZRK01000027.1 GCF_002895485.1 Petrotoga sp. 9PWA.NaAc.5.4 | reverse complement strand
AACTGGGCACAAGAAAACATAGCAGCAATAATAGAATGTTGGTATCCAGGAGAAGAAGGAGGTACAGCGTTAGCTGATGTAATATTGGGAAAATACAATCCAGCTGGAAGATTACCGATAACGTTTGTAAAATCAGTAGACCAACTACCTCCATTTACTGATTACTCAATGAAAGGAAGAACGTACAGATACATGAAAGAAGAACCGCTCTATCCATTTGGATACGGACTTAGTTACTCAAAATTTGAATACAGTGACTTAAAGTTAGATCCCCAAGTTATGGATATAAAAGAATTAAAAGATATTGAGGTAGAAGTGACAGTAAAAAATACAAGTGACATAGCAGGCGAAGATGTAGTACAACTTTACATAAAAGATATAGAAAGCACAGTAGAAGTGCCAAAATATGAACTCAAAGGATTTAAACGGGTATATCTTAAACCGCAAGAAAGCAAAACGATAACTTTTAGAATTACACCAAGACAGTTAGGATTGATAAATGAAGAAGGGAGGTGTGTATTAGAACCAGGAGAGTTCAAGATATATGTAGGAGGTCAACAACCTGATGAAAGAAGCAAAGCATTGACAGGGGAAGATGTAGTTTCGGTGGTTTTAAGTGTTAAAGGTAAAGAAATATTAGAAATCGAGTATTAAAGTTCTATGTTTTTTAAAAGATTGGAAGTAAAGTAAGAAATTTAAGCAGGAGGTGTAAAAAATGAAAAAAAGTGTGTGGATAGTTTTGTTGTCTTTTTTACTTGTTATAACGGGCTTTTCACAAGTTGCAGGTGTACCAAGAGAAGAGACATTGATCGTTGATGTGTTATCAGGAAGAGCTGGGGCTCCGGCAAACTTTAATGTTTTTACGTCTGCCTGGCGTAATCCTGATAGAGGTATACAGCAACTTATATTAGAACCTTTATGGATAGTTGATCCAACTACTGGAGAAGTAATAAACGCTTTAGCAGCAGAAGGTCCCATATACAACAATGATTTCACTCAGATGACTATAAAATTAAGGAAAGGTTGTTATTGGAGTGATGGAGTAGAAATTACCGCAGATGATATTGTATATGGAATAGAAACGGCTATGAAATATCCAGCTATGGGTAGCCATGATACATTCAATTTGAATGTAGAAAAAGTATATAAAACAGATGACTATACGGTAGTCTTTGAATTGAAAGAATCCAATGCACGTTTCCATTCCAACTTTCTTGATAGATGGGGAGCTTGGAGACCATTTCCAAAACACATTTTTGAAAAAGTTGAAAATCCCGTGTCTTTTGATTTCAATCCTCCAATAAGCAGTGGGCCTTATGTACTAAAAGATTATGATCGAGCTGGTTATTGGACATTGTATGAAAAAAGAAAAGATTGGGATAGAACCCCAACAGGAATGTTGTACGGAGAACCGAAACCTAAATATGTTCTTTTCTATTATTATGGAGAAACTTCAAATAAAGTAATAGCTCAAGCGAATCATAATTTAGATATGACCGATTTAACAATGGAAGCTTTTAGAGCACTCACTCAAAGAAATCCATATACAAGAGGATACAGAATAGAATATCCATGGATAGTTAATGTTGATCCTGCTATAACTGGATTAGTTTTAAATAATGAAGTTTATCCATACAATCTAAAAGATGTCAGATGGGCATTGACATTAGCAATAGACATAGTAGATTACATTGGAATTGCTTTTGATGGCGCTGCTGCAATGGGAGTTTTACACTTACCACCCACTCCTTATTACATAGAAACTTATTATAAGCCGATGGAAGAATGGTTAAAAAATTTCACATTAGATATAGAAGTTAATGGACAACCATTCAAACCATATGATCCTTCTACCCCATTAAGAGCTGCACAATACGCAAGAGAAAGAGGATACAAAGTACCAAATGATATAGAATCTCTCAAAGAGATGTTTGGACCAGGATGGTGGAAATATGCACCTGATGTGGCAGAACAACTGTTAATTAGAAATGGATTTAGGAGAGATAGAAATGGTAAATGGTTATTGCCAGATGGTACTCCATGGAAGATTACTATAATTAATCATCCATCTCCTTCTCATCCTTCAAATAGAAATGGTTTGGCTGCTGCGCAGCAATGGAGAAATTTCGGAATCGATGTTACTATAGTTACAAATGAAGCAATACAAGATATAACTTTCTTTGGAAACTTTGAGGTATCAACCAACTGGCCAGCACCAGAACCATGGGGAGGTCATCCAGATTTGCACAGGGTTTTAAGTCCTTTCCATTCGAGACTTTATAAACCTATTGGTGAATATGCTGTACAAAATGGTCCAACTTCCAGATGGACTAATTCCGAATTAGATAAAATAGTTGAGAATATGGAAAAAATTGATTGGGACGATCCAAGAAACTTTGAATTTGGTATGGAAGGTCTAAAAATACTTGTAGAAGAAATGCCTACAATCCCAACATTTGGTTATCCCGGAGTTGTTGGATGGGACGAATATTATTGGACTAATTATCCTGGTGCAGAGAATGCATATACTCAACCTTATCACCATTGGCCAAATTTAAAATAC
>NZ_AZRK01000026.1 GCF_002895485.1 Petrotoga sp. 9PWA.NaAc.5.4 | reverse complement strand
TGAATGCTTATCCGATTTGCGTGGTTTCTGTCGTTTCCTTGGCTTACCTTCATTTCCTTCATTAGACTTTTTCACTGTCCTTCTATCAATCCCATACATCCTTGCTAATTCAGAAAAGTTCGGCTTCATTCCCATCACCTTTATTATTTCTATTTGCTTTTTTAATTCTTTCATCTTTGGTATCCTTCTCCTCCTTTTCTTTCTATTTCCTCTCCTAAAGAAGGATACCATTTTTATGTTCATTTCTGTACATTTTTATTTGCAACTTTTTATACCTTTTTATTTTATCATTTACAATACAAGCGTTCTCATAAGGATTAGTTTTGTTGCTATATGAGTGTATTATTCCATTACACTTGCTAAATATGTCCATTTCTCTTTTGATACGTATATGTAGGTAATGTCGCCACACCATTTTTCGTTTATTGACTTAGTTGAAAAATCTCGTTTTATCAAATTAGGTAGTTGTTCAATACATTTATTTGATTTAAATGGTCTATACTTTTTATTGATTATTGCATAAATTCCTAAATGTCTCATTCGTCTTTGAACCTTTTTCAGACTGACTTTTATACCTTGTTTATCAAGAGCTCTATGTATTTTAGTTGCACCATATCGCTTTTTACTATCCTTGTATATGTTTAATATGTTTTCATCAAGTATTTCATTGAATTTTTCTCTGTTACTCTTTTGATGGTTTATTACTTTGTAATATGTGCTCCTTGGAAATTTCAATACTCTACATATACGAGCAACTGTATATTGCTTTTTGAATTTATCGATGAATTTGACTATCTCTATTACACTTTTTTAGCGAATATGGCTGTAGCTTTTTTAATATCTCATTCTCCAACTCTAATTCTCTAACTTTCTTTTTCATTTCAAAGTACTCTTTTTCGCTTATTTCTTTACCTTCACCATTCAATACGGGTTCCCTTTCTCTTAGCCATTCTCTAACTGTGTTTTTCCCTAAGCCATATTCGTCGCATAACTCTTTAACACTTTTTCCCATTTAGCGAAGCTCAACTATTTGTTCTTTGAACTCGTTTGAATATCTTGTCCCTTTACTACCCATAGTGGACTCACTCCTTTTTATTTTATTCTATTATACCCCTTTTTCTTTGTCCACTATAATATACTAACACCACTGTTCTAATTATTTATATGACAGGCAGATAAACATGAATTTGAAAGGAGAAAAAATATATGAACGATTGGTTTACAACAGACCGAATTGATGCAGATACATATATCATCAGCGAATATCGGCATTGGGAGGAAACGCACTGCTATTTTCTGAACGGTTCTGAGCACAGTCTTCTGATTGATACTGGCCTTGGCATTTGTAATATTTATGACAAGGTAAGGAAGTTGACGGACAAGCCGGTTACTGCTGTTGCCACGCACATCCATTGGGATCATATTGGGGGTCACAAATATTTTCCGGACTTTTACGTTCACGAGGATGAACTGAATTGGCTAAACGGCGAATTCCCTTTGACTATGGAGCAGATCAAAGATATGGTAATTGATCGCTGTAATCTGCCAGAAGGTTATGATGTGAACAAATATGAATTCTTTCAGGGGACACCGACAAGGGCGCTAAAGGACGGCGACGAAATTAACATTGGAGGCCGTTGCATTCAGGTACTGCATACTCCTGGTCATTCACCAGGGCATATGTGCTTTTGGGAAGAGGATCACGGCTATCTCTTTACCGGCGATTTGGTTTACAAAGATACGTTATTTGCTTACTATCCATCCACCGATCCTGAGGCATATCTCGTTTCTTTGGAAAAGATTTCAGCACTGCCTGTAAAATGTGTTTTTCCAGCACACCACTCTCTGGACATTCAACCTGATATCCTTATCCGGATGCGTGATGCTTTCCGACAACTTCAAACCAATGGACAACTGCATCACGGCAGCGGAACATTCGATCATGGTAACTGGGCTATATGGCTGTAATATAAACTGAACAAGGAACAAAAATGATAAAAGGCAGTTCAACTGAATGCTGGAATCATGTAAATATAAATGGATAAACAAAGTGCAAAAACAGTTAAAATAAAAAAAGTAAATATTTGTTTCAAGGGCAAATTTGCCGAAAGGTAAGGACGCAAAGCCGAGGGTCTAAGGTGCGTAAGCATGATGACAGTCTGGCTACCGAGAGGATTGCGTAGGAAACTTGCCCTTTTATGTGGCAGGTTTTTTATATGAATCAAAAAACAGAGGCGCTACCCGCCCAACAAAAAAACGTGAGTTTGGCGAATCTATTCTTATACCTGAATAAACAACGTACCCTCCAGAATTGCAGGTTTGGAGGGCTTTTCTATGCGTGTTCGATATGGTCTGAACTTCAGGCGGCCGCTTACCAACAGCGGCCGAGCGTGATGAAGCTGACATCAATCTCCTACATACCGCTTTAATTGGCAGCCTGTCAAAAAAACCTGTACTGCCTATGGGAGCAGTGCGGTCATCAACAGGAACTATTAGATCATAAAAATAGGATATATAGAATCATTGTTTCTCAAAAGGCTCATTTGGCTTATGTCCAAGTGGACTTTTTTTGCCGTATAAAGGGAAATTCAGTTGGCTGTCGCTCCCCACCTTCCTCTGTTTCGATTTGCCAAATCCCAAAAATCGAAACGGAGGAAAACCAAATGAAAAAAATCAATCTGAGGGATTACTATCCTGATTATTATACCACCAACTGCATCATTGAAGTGCCGGACGAAATTGCAGCACTCATGGCTTCCTATGAACGGGCCGAAGCCGCCTATTATCTGAGGAGGTATTGCCATAAGGCGTATTACTCCCTGGATCGAGGCGACGGTATCGAGCATGACATCATGTTTGTATCCCTGTCTCCCTGCAAGATTTACGAGCGTAAAGTCACAGTCGAACAGCTTCACGCTACCATTGCCGTATTGCCGGACAAGCAGGCCAAACGCATCTACGCTCATTACTTTTTGGGAATGAGCAAGAGCACCATTTAGGACGGAGGGTGTCAGCAAAGCTGTTGTAGGTGAAGCCATTGAACGCGGGCTGAGAAACATGGAGAAATTTTGAAAAAATATTTTTAAGCCCACTTACTTTTACCTCAAAAATGAAAAGGCTTATGAGGGATATGTTTTTATTCTTCACTGAACCTTGAAAAACCAAATAAGGGACAAGCCGGATACATATTGCGAGAGCGGCATACAGTGAGTCGGGCGGCGGATGCGCCACGATCTTTCTTTACGCGGGAGAGGGTGATTGTAAATGATAAAATAAAAAGGCATAAAAAGTTGCAAATAAAAATGTACAGAAAAGAACATAAAAATGGTATTCTTCTTTAGGAAAGGGAGTGGAAAGAAAAGGCGTAGAAGGATACCTATTATGCCCTTTTTTTAAAATTTTCTAATACTATTTTCACTAAATGAGTACAGATGAAAAGGACATTGTAGTGGATCCATTAATTTTTTAAATTATTTTTATTTTATAAGATATTAAAAGATTTTTAATAATAATCAAAATTAATTATTCTTAATTAGTCATAATCGCCTATAATTAATCTTGACTAAAAATGTAAAAAAGAATAAAATCTAAATAAATTAGTCGTCTATCGTTAGTTGACTAACGTCTGTTTAATTTATTAGATATCTTACTTATTTGATTTAAGGGAGGATAATAGAATGAGTTATAGGTCTTTAAATGAAAATGAAGTAGAAAACTATATAAAAGAAAAAGGTTTTTTTGGAGAAAATGAGAAATTACAAGTTAAAGAAATAGGAGATGGGAATTTAAATCTTGTATTTAAAGTAATAGGAGATAGTGGAAAATCATATATATTGAAACAAGCTTTACCATATGTCAAAATTGTTGGTAGTGATTGGCCACTTCAATTAAATAGAAATAGATTAGAAGCCGAAGCGATGAAAAGGCAAGGAGAACTAGCCCCTGGTCTGGTACCTGAAATATACTACATTGATAATGAATTAGCTTTATTTATAATGGAGGATCTATCTACATTGGAAGTAATGAGAAAAGGAACGTTACAAATGAAAAAATATCCTAATTTTTCAGAACATATTTCTACTTTTTTAGCTAATACTATTTTTTATACTTCAGATTTTTATTTAAATCCTCTTGAGAAAAAAGAAATGGTGAGAAGATTCATAAATCCTGATTTATGCAAAATTACCGAAGATTTAATATTTACCGATCCATATTATAACTCACCTCGAAATAAGATAAATCCTGAATTAATATCTTATTTAGAAAATAAGTTTTGGAAAAGGCAATATTTATGGAATGAAGCCTCTAAACTGAAATATATATTCATGACTAAAGCAGAAAGTCTTCTACATGGGGATCTCCATACCGGTTCTATATTTGTAAGTAAAAATGATACAAAAGTTTTTGATAGTGAATTTTCATTTTTCGGACCTTCTGCTTTTGATCCTGGTTTATTAATTGGTAACCTTCTTATTAACTATGTCTCATGGGAAGGCAAGGAATATTCTAAAGAAAAAGTTGAAGATTATAGAGAATATTTGTTAATAACAATAGGAGATATATATAAAAAGTTCACAGATAAATTTTCTAAACTTTGGGGTGAAAAAACTAACGACATAAGTTTCAAAGACAATAATTTTTTAGATCACTATTTTTCAGAATTCTTTGAAGATATGATAGGTTACGCTGCTGCTGCAATGATAAGAAGAATGCACGGATTAGCTCATAATATAGATGTAGATGAAATTGAAGATTTAAAAGAAAGGTCAAAAGTTCAAATAATTATTTTGGAGTTAGCTACCCAATTGATGATGAATAGGGAAAGGTTTAAAGTTATTGAAGATGTAATTTCTTACGTAAAATCAATCATTTTTTAATTTCTTATATCTTTAATAACAATTGTATATTTCTATAAGACAGTTACTATATTTGGAGGGAAATGGATGAATATTATTGAACCTATAATATGGAATAAGAACGATAAAACTTTAAAGATACTAAATCAATTGAAGTTACCAAATGAAGTAGAATATTCGACAAAAAAAACAGTACGAGATATTTACTATTCTATAAAAAATATGGAATTAAGAGGTGCACCTTTAATAGGAATAACAGCTGCTTATGGGGTAGTAATTGGATTATATAATTTAAGTAATAATGAAAGTTTTATCAAAAATGTAGAAAATAGTGTAAATATTTTAAAAGATGCAAGACCCACAGCTGTCAACTTGTTTTGGGCACTGGATAGGATGTTGGGAAAAGCTAAAGAGATCGAAAAGTTACTAATCCCATTTGAACAAAAAAAGGAAATCCTTGAAGAAGAAGCAGGTAAAATTTTTAGAGAAGATGAAGAAGGAAATATAAAAATAGGGAATTATTTTATAGATAATTACCTTATAAAAGATGGCGATACCATTTTAACCCATTGTAACGCTGGAGCTCTTGCAACTTCTAAATATGGAACAGCTACTTCTCCTATTTATATAGCAAAAGAGAAAGGATGGAATATTAAAGTTTATGCAGATGAAACTCGTCCTTATCTTCAGGGGTCCAGATTAACTGCTTTTGAATTAAACCAGGCTGGAATAGAAGTGGTGTTAATTTGTGATAATATGGCTGGGTGGGTAATGAAGCAAGGCAAAATAAACACTGTAATAGTAGGAGCGGATAGAATAGCAAGAAACGGCGATGTGGCCAATAAAATAGGTACATATTCAGTTGCTGTCTTAGCCCATAGACATGGAATTCCGTTTTATGTAGCGGCTCCAACTTCTACGATAGATATTGTTTGTGAATCTGGAAAAACAATCCCTATCGAAGAAAGAAACTCGAGAGAGGTTATGGAATTTAATGGACAAAAAATAGCTCCCGATGGAATAAAAATTTATAATCCTGCTTTTGATGTCACCCCAAATGAATTAATTACTGCAATAGTAACAGAAAAAGGTATTTTAACTAAACCCTATGAAATTAGTATAAGAAAAATAAAATCTCAAAAAATATAAATTTCACAATTTGTACCTCAAAATTACTTAGTGGAGGTGTAAGGTATGAAAAACACAGTAAAATTTTTAACGGTATTTGTGATTCTTTTATTAACTTTTTCTACTTTGGTTTTTTCAGTTGATAAGCCAGTAAAAGTTGTTCACGTTGCGCTTGGTAATTACGGAGATCATTGGGTTCAATTAGTCTCTGGAGCACGTGAGATGGCAAATTTGTTAGGAATTAATTTAACAGTGTTAGACGCTCAAATGTCGAATAGCAAACAAGTTCAAATGTTAGACAATGCCATAACAATGCGCCCAGATGCAATTTTTATTGATCACGGTGAAGGAACTGCATTAAAACCAGGGATTCAGAGAGCTATGAGTTTAGGGATACCTGTGATCATTTTCGATGTTATTGTTGATACCGAAGTGACTTCAGAAATTTCCCAAGATGATTATATGTTAGCATATCTCAGTCTATCTGCATTGTCTCAGGATTTGAAAGGTGAAGGAAATATTGTAGTAGTGACGCTATCTGGAGTGGCTCCTTTGGAGAGAAGAATGCAAATATTACCGCTAATATTGGCAAGATATCCAAAAATTAAGGTAATTGAACAAATAGCTCCGACTTTTGGTTCTGCTGTGATCTCAAGTACTATGTCACTTATGGATGCAGTTTTAAGAGCTCATCCTAATGAGATTGATGCTATATGGGCACCATATGATCAACTTGCAATAGGAGCTTTAAATGCTATAAAACAAGCCAATAAAAGTATTCCTGTTTATGGAGTAGATGTAAGTTCATATGACCTTTCTCTTATGGCTGCACCAGATAGCAACTGGAAAGCTACCGCAGCATGTGATCCTTCAGAAATAGGGAGAGTAGCTATGAGAATTGCATATTTAGCTGCCAATGATCGGTATGAGGAAATACCAAGATATGCTATAATTCCTCCAGCTTTAATAACTCAAGAAGTTGCACGCGAAATTGATTTGGAAAATGGAGAATTTATAACTAAAGATTTGGTTCCAGCATGGGGAGATAGTGGCATAGCTTGGACTAACGAAATGAGAGAAGTAGCTAAAAATAATCAAAAGTGAATTAGGAGTGTTTTTAATGGATGAATTGTTTTTTGAAATAAAAGTTCAAAACTTGTCTAAAAAGTTTCCGGGAGTACAAGCTTTAAAAAACTTAAATATGCTTTTAAGATCTGGAGAGATTCATGCAATAGTTGGAGCAAATGGTGCAGGGAAAAGTACATTTGCTAAAATTTTGTCAGGAGTCTATAGTGAATATGAAGGTGAAATAGAAATAAATGGAGAAAAAGTTAATCTAAATTCTCCACAAAAAGCATTTGAATATGGGATAAGTACAGTATATCAAGAGGTTGATACTGCTCTTGTACCATATTTTACAGCTTCAGAAAATTTGTTTTTATTCAAGCAAAAAAATAATCAAAATAACTTATTTGTAACTCAAAAAGATTTTTCAAAAAAAGCAAAAGTTATCTTAAATAATTTAGAAATAAAAATAGATTTTAATTTGGATTCATTTGTGTCAAATTTATCTGTAGCTGAAAAACAGTTGCTTTTAATTTCAAAAGCTTTAATTTACGGATCTAAATTTATTATTTTCGATGAGCCAACCGCCTCTTTAGGGCCGCAAGATGTTGCGGCCCTCTTTGAAACAATTAGATCTTTGAAGAAAAGACAAATAGGAGTTTTATATATTTCTCATAGAATGCCAGAAGTATTTAATATTGCGGATAAAATTACAGTTTTTAGAGATGGGATGAAAATAGATACTTTTGATAAAGATAAAACAAATGTAGATACAGTTGTGAGAGCCATGTTAGGTGAAAAAAATCAGTTTACTCATGTGCATCATAAAGAAATAAAGAATAACTTTGATGAAGTAGTTTTAAAGGTAAAAAAATTATATGTAGAAAACAAATTAGGGCCACTTTCTTTTGACCTTAAGAAAGGAGAGATTTTAGGGATCACCGGATTAATAGGTGCAGGAAAAACTGAACTATTAAAGGCTTTATTTGGGGTCGAAAAAAGTCAAACTTGTGAAATTTGCTTAGAAAATAATGAAATAAGAAAAATTAAAAATCCACAAAATGCTATAAATAATAAAATATACATGATTCCCGAAGAAAGAAGAAAAGAAGGTTTAATAGTTGGTGAAGATGTTAAGTGGAATTTGATGTTACCAAATTTTAAAGAATTTTCTAAATTAGGAATTATCAAAAGTAAAGCAATTGAAAACACTTCTATAGAATTTATTCAAAATCTTAAAATTAAATGCTATGGGCCAAATCAATTGGTCAAAAATCTTAGTGGTGGGAATCAGCAAAAAACCGTAATAGCCAAATGGCTTATAAAAGAAAAACTGAAAGGTGCAAAAGTGATAATATTCGACGAGCCAACAGTAGGAATAGATATAGGAACAAAAGAAGAAATATATCAATTAGTTGAAAAAATAGCTGAAACAGGAATAGGCGTTATATATGCTTCTTCTGATATAGATGAAATTTTAAGAATATCCGATAGAATAATTGTTATGTTTAGAGGACAAATAGAAGGCATTTTAAATCGGAAAGAAGCAACTAGTGAAAAAATATTAAATTTGGCAACAGGAGGACATCAAGTAAATAAAACTTTATAAAATAATAAATCATTTTAGTAGGAGGGAAGATTTTGAACTCAAAAATAATAAAATTTGTTTCTAACTATGGTACAATATTGGCTTTATTAGTATTAATGCTGATTTTTGGGATAATGATTCCTAATTTTATAAGTTTAGGAAATATTACTGATATTTTACGTTCTGTTTCTGTAATAACAGTTATAGCTGTGGGATTTACTGTTGCTTTAAGTGCCAATGCTTTCAATTTAGCAATTACAGGAATTGCTGGTCTTTGTGGTGCACTTACTGCTGGATTAATGGTATGGAACCTCTTCAATCCTATAATAGCAATTTTAATATCAGTTGGGGTTGGAACATTGTTCGGCTTTTTAATAGCTTTGTTTGTGATTTATTTTAAAGTAGACGATTTGTTGGCTAGTTTAGGAGTTATGTTTATCACACAGGGGTTGACATTAACTTATACCGGTGGATTAAATATTTATTCTAAAATGATTAAACCTTCGCCAACTGGAGGTTTTGTTACCGCTCCGGGAATCATACCGAATGCTTTTTTGTTTTTAGGTCAAGGGAATATAGGCTTTCTTCCAATGCCTATCATAATTATGTTTGCTATAGTTCTTATAATCCATATTTTTTTGAATAATACGAGATATGGAAGAAACTTGTATTCAATTGGAGGGAATCCAGAAGCTTCGTATTTGGCTGGGATTCCTGTTAATTTATACAAAATATTAGCTCATTCATTGTGCGGAGCTTTAGCTGCTATGGGTGGCATATTGTTAGTTTCTCGCTTGGGAAGTGCTCAAATTGCAGAAACTCAAACAATGTTGTTAGATTGTGTTGCTGCAAGTTATATTGGTATTTCTGTATTAGGTCTTGGAAAACCAAATCCTTTTGGAACTTTTATTGGAGCAACTTTGGTGGGTGTAATGATTAATGGATTAACAATGTTAGGTGTTTCTTATACGATGCAAGATATTTTTAAAGGTATAATTTTGTTAGCGGCTTTAACTATTTCTAGATTTACTTCTAAATATTAATTTTTCAAAGATAAAATATATGAACCGAATGCTTTTGTAACTTTTTGGTTACTATTTTATGTTAAAATTGTAGTATTAAAATTTACATGATTAAAAATAATTGTAATTTTGAGGGGGTGCTATTATTTCTTTTAAGAATATAGGGGGAAGAATTGCTTTGATTATCGCAGTAATTTTAATTTTGTTTGGGGTAGCTGTTTTTTATAATATTTATTCTTTGATAATTTCTAACCAAGGTCTGGAAAGTTATAAAGATTTATCTGACGAAACAAGTAGAATTTCAGAAATAGAAATGAATTTTTTTGAAGCAGCTTTAGCTTTAAAAGATTATGTAATATACTATGATACTGAGACACAAGAAAATTTTTTGATTAATATAAGTAATATAAAAGATGAATTTACGGATGAAACAAATGAATCGACAGATATAGTTAATTTAAAAAGTTACGTAGAAACTTATGAAAGTCTGTTTAATCAGATAGTTGGATTCAATTCAGAAAAGGAAAGACTTATAGATCAAGATTTTACAAATATTTCTAATGATTTAAAACAGGTTATTTTGGATTTTAAATATCTTGCTGACAAAAAATTTCTTTCAACTTTAGTGTTTTATTCAGATAGATCAATTGAAATATTAGATAATATTATGCAACTTTCTTTTATATATTTTTCATCATTAGAAGCAAGCGATAAAAATAATGTATTATCTTATTTTAATGAGCTAAATATTCAATTAGAATTGATTGAAGATGGCTTGGTAATAGCAACAGAAGAGCTTAAACAAAGTTTTCAAAACATAAAGAATCTATTTACTAAATTAAATAATGTGCTCACCCAAATAGTTGAGACAATAGAATCACAAGAACCAATAATACAACAGATGGAAGAAATGAGAGTGGAAATATTAGACCTATTAGAAGAACAAAGAGCGGAGTTAAAAGTACAACAAGACACATTAGGACCGACACTCATAGAAGAAAACAACACAGCCATAATGCTAACAATAATATTAACAGTAATAGCATTTGTAGTATCAATAATCATGGTCATATATCTCATAAGAAGCATAACAAAACCATTGACAGAGTTCAGAAACAAAATAAACCAATTCAAAGAAGGAGATCTAACAGTAGACTTTGAAAGCAAAAGCAAAGATGAGATAGGACAGATGGCGAATGCACTATCAGAGATGAGCAAAGAGTTAAGGAAATCGATGAGTTCAATAAAAGGAGCATCAGAAAAAGTAGATAACGCATCCATAAAACTAACAAAAGCATCCCAAGAAAGCAGGAATAATTCTGAAGAGTTAAAGACACAAATGGATACGATACAGGCATATGCAGAAGAAACAGCAGGTAACGTAGAAGAAGTAACATCAGGAGTAGATGAAGTAGCAAGAGCAGCCCA
>NZ_AZRK01000025.1 GCF_002895485.1 Petrotoga sp. 9PWA.NaAc.5.4 | reverse complement strand
GTCCAAAGCCTCGGGCTATTAGTACCGCTCGGCTCAATGCTTCTCAGCACTTACACCTGCAGCCTATCTACGTCCTGTTCTCGAACTGCCCTTACCTCTTTTCAGAGTGGGAAGCTTATTCTTAGGGCCCGCTTCCCGCTTAGATGCTTTCAGCGGTTATCGGTTATATGTGTTGGCTACTCAGCTACTGCTACTTGCATAACAGCTGATTCACCAGGGACATACTCACTCCGGTCCTCTCGTACTAGGAGCAACCCCCTTCATGCTTCCTCCGCCCGCAGCAGATAGGGACCGAACTGTCTTACGACGTTCTGAACCCAGCTCACGTACCGCTTTAATGGGCGAACAGCCCAACCCTTGGGACCGACTTCAGCCCCAGGTTGCGATGAGCCGACATCGAGGTGCCAATCCACGCCGTCGATGTGAACTCTCGGGCGTGATTAGCCTGTTATCCCCGGGGTAACTTTTATCCGTTGATCGACGGCCCTTCCTCTCAGAACCGCCGGGTCACTAAGTCCAGGTTTCCCTCCTGTTCGACCTGTCAGTCTCTCAGTCAGGCAGGCTTTTGCCTTTGCACTCTTCAGTGGATTCCCAACCCACTTGAGCCTACCTTCGAACACCTCCGTTACTCTTTAGGAGGCAACCGCCCCAGTTAAACTGCCCGCCTAACACTGTCCGTATCAGGCTCTTCACCTTCCTACGTTAGTAACCCATCAATGTAAGGGCGGTATCCCACCGTCGGCTCCGCATGGCCTGGCGACCATGCTTCTCAGCCTCCCGCCTATCCTGTACATACATCGATAAGTTACAATGTCAGGTTACAGTAAAACTCCACGGGGTCTTTCCGTCTAACTGCGGGTCCTCGGCATCTTCACCGAGACTGTAATTTCACCGGATCCTTCGTTAAGACAGTTCCCTAGTCGTTACGCCATTCATGCGCGTCGGAACTTACCCGACAAGGAATTTCGCTACCTTAGGACCGTTATAGTTACGGCCGCCGTTTACCGGGGCTTCAGTTCGAGGCTTTCACCTCTCCCCTTAACCTTCCGGCACTGGGCAGGCGTCAGTCCCTATACTTCCACTTGCGTGTTCGCAGAGACCTGTGTTTTTGGTAAACAGTCGCCAGGGACTTGTCACTGCGGCTCTGGCATAAGAGTTGCCTCTTACCCAGTCCACCCCTTCTCCCGAAGTTACGGGGCCTTTTTGCCTAGTTCCTTAACGAAGGTTATTCCGCTCCCCTTTGCCTTCTAAGCTCGTCTACCTGTGTCGGTTTACAGAACGGTTGATATATAACTCAACGATACACGAGGCTTTTCTCGTCAGTTTGACTATCTCTCGTTGGGCTTGCGCCCTCCCCATCACGGCTCCTCCTCTGCTGGCGGTTTTCCCTACCAGCTTCTTCAGCATTACCGCTTGGAAGTCTCGCAACCTTGACTCGAAAGCTTCGCCTCCTGCGTCACCCCTTGTATCTCGTTATATACCAGCACGGGATTCTTTACCCGTTTACCATCGGCTACCCCTTTCGGGTTCACCTTAGGCTCCGGCTTACCCTGGGCGGACGACCCTTCCCCAGGTACCCTTAGACTTTCGGGGTGGGAGATTCTCACTCCCATTTCGTTACTCATGCCTGCATTCTCTCTTGTGCTTCGTCCAGCTACCCTTTCGAGTAACCTTCTCCCTTTAGCACATCGCTCCCCTACCTATAACCTTTCGGTTATACCGTAGCTTCGGTGCGCGGCTTTAGCTCCTTTACATTTTCGGCGCAGTCCTCTTCTACCGGTGAGCTGTTACGCACTCTTTTAAGGATGGCTGCTTCTAAGCCAACCTCCCGGCTGTCTCAAGAGGTCCACTTCCTTTCACACTTAGCCGCTTCTTCGGAACCTTAGCTGTCAGTCTGGGCTGTTTCCCTCTCGACCATGAAGCTTATACCCCACAGTCTTTCTCCCTGTCATTAAGTTAAGGCATTCGTAGTTTGATTGGTTTCAGAGGTTTACCCCCCTACACCATTCAGCGCTCTACCTCCTTAACTCTTATCCAGAGGCCGTGCCTACACACGTTTCGGGGAGAACCAGCTATCCCCAGGTTCGTTTAGCTTTTCACTCCTAACCACATGTCATCCGAGAATTTTTCACTATTCACCGGTTCGGACCTCCACTTGGTTTTACCCAAGCTTCATCCTGCACATGGTTAGCTCACCTGGCTTCGGGTCTATGGCTATTGACTTTCGCACTCTTCATACTCGGTTTCCCTTCGGCTTCGCCTCTCCCGGCTTAACCTCGCCAATAACCATAACTCGCAGGCTCATTAATCAAAAGGAACGCGGTCACTTTCGCTCCCGCTTCCTGTAGGCATACGGTTTCAGGTTCTCTTTCACTCCCCTTCCGGGGTCCTTTTCACCTTTCCCTCACGGTACTTGTCCTCTATCGCTCAACTTGAGTATTTAGCCTTGGATGGAGGTCCACCCAGCTTCACGCAGGATTCCTCGTGTCCTACGCTACTCGGGATAACAGCAGCTATTACATATAACCTTTCGTTTACGGGACTTTCACCCTCTACGGTACGCCTTCCCAGACGTTTCAACTTCAATTATATGTATAGCCCCCTATCGGACAGTCGGGTAGCTGTTTCCCTCAACCCGAGTGTGACAACGCCTGTCCGCTTATACATCACACTCGTTTGGGCTCTTCCCTTTTCGCTCGCCGCTACTAAGAGAATCTCGTTTGATTTCTTTTCCTCTGGGTACTAAGATGTTTCCCTTCCCCAGGTTCGCCTCCTTTTCAGGATGCCTCTCGGCAGGTTCCCCTATTCGGATATCTGCGGATCTACGCTCGTTTGCAGCTCCCCGCAGCTTTTCGCAGCTGACCACGTCCTTCTTCGCCTCACGTTGGCTTGGCATCCACCGTATGCCCTTACTTCCTTTGGACTTACCCTATGCACTTGTCAATGAG
>NZ_AZRK01000024.1 GCF_002895485.1 Petrotoga sp. 9PWA.NaAc.5.4 | reverse complement strand
TGCGAGAGTAGGTATCGCCCCTTTTCATATTTTAAAATGCCGCTAAACAATAGCGGCATTTTTTCGTTTTATTTGTTGAATTTATTATTAGAATTGTAATGATTTTAGAGTTTCTTCTTTTTTTAATATTTTTTCTTCATATTTTGCTATTTTAAAATCTAATCGCTCAAGCGTTTTTTTCATATTTTCTATTTTTATTCTAAGTTTTTCTCTTTCGTTTATTAGTAATTCTTTTCTTTCTTCAATTGTGTCATCTCCTTGTTGGAATAAGTCTACGTATTTAACTAAAGTTTTGATTGAAAGACCTGCATTTTTCATACATAATATAAATTCTATCCAGTTACAATCTTCTTCTGTATATTCTCTTATTCCTCCATTATTTCTGTTCACTGAAGGTATTAATCCAATCTTTTCGTAATAACGAAGAGTATCGGTAGAAATATTGAATTTCTTACTGACTTCTGAAATTTTCATAGGTATCACCTCTACTGTTTATCATTTTTTATTAAATGGGACCAACAATCGCATGGGGTACGTAAGGTTCTTCTAAGTATGCGATTTCTTCAGAGCTTAATTTAACAGATATAGCCCCAACAGCGTCTTCTACATGAGTTATCTTTGTTGCTCCTACAATAGGTGCGTTTACGGGTTCTTTATGTAATAACCACGCTAATGAAATTTGTGCTCTTGAAACTCCATGTTTATTTGCAAGTTCTGCTACTCTATCTACAACAGCTTTATCAACATCTTTAGTTGAGTCATATTTTGATTTTGCTACTTCGTCAGTTTGTAGACGATAGGTAGTTTCAGACCAATCTCTCGCCAATCTTCCAGCTGCTAATGGGCTGTATGGAGTAAGACCAATTTTTTGATCTTTACATAAAGGAATAAGCTCTCTCTCGTCTTCACGATATATAAGATTGTAATGATTTTGCATAGATATAAATTTAGTCCATCCATGTTTTTCTGCTGTGTATAATGCTTTTTGAAACTGCCAAGCATACATAGCAGAAGCTCCTATATACCTAACTTTACCAGCTTTAACAAGATCATTTAATGCATCCATAGTTTCTTCAATCGGTGTATTGTAATCCCAACGATGTATGATATATAAATCAACATAATCAGTACCAAGTCGTTTCAAACTACTGTCAATTTCATGCATAATAACCTTTCGAGAAAGTCCAGCCCCATTCGGGCCCTCACGCATTCTTGAAAAAACCTTTGTAGCAATGATAACCTCATCACGTTTTGCATAGTCTTTTAAAGCTTTTCCAAGAATTTCTTCACTTCTTCCAAGAGAATACACATTTGCTGTGTCGAAAAAGTTGATACCTAATTCGAGAGCTTTTTTAATAATTGGTCGACTATTTTCTTCATCAAGAACCCATTTGTGTGTCCATTTTTCTGAATCTCCAAAACTCATACATCCAAGACAAATTCTTGAAACTTCTAATCCAGAGTTGCCAAGTTTAACGTATTCCATTTTGCTAAGCCTCCTTTAATAGATCTTTAATACTCACTTTAGATTTTGTAAATACTAACTTTTATCAATTAGTTGTAATTTATTTACTGTTTTCTTCTAACCATTTTTTAATTTTGGAATCAAGATCTGATCCACCAGAATAATAGATTGGAAGTCCTCTACCAACCTTTGCATTGGGTACAAGTTTGGTTATATCAGACACACTTCTACCTAATTCACCACCCCCGTGGCTGCAGAATGGTAAGATAGTTTTTCCAGAAAAATCATACTCTTCAAGAAAAGAAACAATAGGCATAGGTATTGTTCCCCACCAATTCGGATAGCCGAGTATAATAATATCGTATTCATCCATATTTTCTACATGTGTGATAAGTTCTGGCTTCATTCCTTCTTGTTGTTCTCTTTTGGCTTCTCTTAAAACTGTTTGGTAGTTACTAGAATAAGGTTTCGCAGTTCTTACTTCAAATAGGTCTCCGCCTTTTTGAGATTGTATTTTTTCAGCTATTGTTTTTGTGTTTCCATCCCAAGAAAAATAAGCAATCAAAATCTTTTTATTTTCTTCTTCCACAATTTTTACCTTCCTGTCTTTTTACAATTACAGAGTTTAGTTTTTCTTATTTTCAGGTTCAGCTTTCACTTTTTCGGAAAGCGGAATCATTTTGGTACGGTAAAGTATTACCATAATAGAAGGAATAAGAACGAGCTGCAGAATAATTCCAGGTATAGCATTTAAAAATGCTCCTGTTATAAACATTCGCCAAGTAAAAATACTTTCTCTTATTCTTAAAATTAACATCATAACAATACCCCAAACTATTCTTCCAGATATCATAGCTCCTATCATTGAAAGATAAATAGAAGATATAGATTTTTTAATAGATCTTTGGTATAGAAATCCAACTACTACTCCATACGTGGCGAGTTCAAACGCCATAGCAATAGCAGTTGGAAACATAGGGGGCATTCCAAAAATAGCTGAGCGAAGAGGTGGTAAGATAAAACCTACAAATAATCCATATTTCCAACCACAAATTAATCCACACAAAAGCACAGGGATATGCATAGGAAGTAACATGCTTCCAATTTGTTGAATCTGACCAGTTAAAAAGGGTAAAATAAGTCCAATAGCTATAAACACAGCAGATAAATTAAAATTTATAAGTTCTTTTTTTTTCATATTAATATCTCCTTGATTAGATTTTATAATATCTTTAGAAATTTTAAAACTTTTGTTTTATCAATAGTTTAGGTTTAAAATTTTTATAAAATACCTTTAAACATTACTAACTATGATTATTTAATTTATTCGCTGCTTTTAATCAAATAAAGAGGAATAAGGCTGTATCTTAAATCCATTATAAATTAAAAACAAATTAAAATGGTTACTTTCTAAAAATTTTATTTCTAATTATAATTACAAGCACATTCTAAAGATTTCTTCAATATCTTTTTGTCCTAAGGGCTTAAAGCCTTTTATTGTTCCTCCTCCACAAGCTCTTTTTGCCATAAAAGAAAAATCTTTTTCTTGTATTCCTACCTTAGAGAATGTATCTTCTAATCCTAAAGTATTGAAAAAGAAATCTGCCAACATTTCTATACTTTTCTTTGCAACATTCATAGTATCAATATTAGGATCAATATCAAATACATTTGTTCCAAATTGATAGTATTTTTCGACTGTATTTTCATCAAGACAATATTCCAACCATCTAGGCGTTAGAAGAGCAAGGCCATGACCATGTATAATATCGTATATAGCAGATAATTCGTGTTCCATTGGATGGCAACTCCATTCGTGCTTTTTTCCTCCGTCGATAAATCCGTTGATAGCCCATGAAGAAGTCCACATTAGGTTTGCTCGAGCCTCATAATTATCTGGTTCTTTTAAAGCAATAGGAGCATATTTGATAACCGTTCTCATAAGACCTTCCATTATGGTGTCCAACATATGTAGATCAGGTTCAGTTGTAAAATATACTTCTATTATATGTGACATTATATCTACTGAACCACAGGCGGTGTGGTAAGAATTTACTGTAAAAGTATTAGTTGGATCTAAAAAAGAAACCTTTGGTAATAATACCTCTGAGCCTCTTCCTATTTTTTCTTTAGTTTCAGGATTACTAATTACACCACCTCCGTTCATTTCAGAACCTGTAGCAGCAAGAGTGGGAATAGTAATTACTGGAAGTGCCTTTTCAATTGGAGCCCATTTACTGAAAAAATCCCATGGATCGAAGTCTACGCAAGCTCCTGCAGCCATATACTTTGTTGCATCTAATGTTGAACCTCCTCCTACAGCTAAGAGAACATCTATTTTTTTATCTTTACATATTTGCACCCCTTTTCTAACAGAGTCAATTCTTGGATTTGGTTGGATCCCTGAGAGTTCAAACAATTCTAAGCCTGATTTTTTTACTTCGCTCTTCACTTTATCATACAGTCCTATCTTTTTTATTGAACCTCCCCCATAAGTTAGAAGTACTCTTTTTCCAAATTTACTTAACTCTTCACCAACATGACAAAGTTGATCTTTCCCAAAATATACTTTTACAGGGTTGTGATAGATAAAATCATTCATTTTTTGTTCTCCTTTTATATTAGATTTTTGTCTATTAAAGTTTCATTTAACAATCGATATGCATTTTGTGCTTTTTCATGACCTATTTCATGTTCAAGAACAGATATTATACCTATAATCTGATCTTGAGTTAACCCAGCATTTAAACCCATTAAATAATGAGACATTAGTTGTGAATCTACTCCATCCATGCTAGCTAGCGCTCCTATGGTAACCATTTCTCTAGTTTGATAATCAAGAACACCGCGTCCAAATATGTCACCAAACAAATGTCCTTTCAAGAATTCGTCCATCACAGGTGCAAATTCGTATAATTTCCCCGAAACTGGCGATCCCACTAATTTCGTTTGAATCTCTGTACCTAGTTCTATATTACTTTTATCTGCGGGTAGAGAATTAGCCTCTTTACCTAATTCATCATAAATTCCTTTTGTTTTTCTATCTTCTAAAACTTCCATAAATGTAGTGAGTGCATTTAAACTTCGTGGAAATCCAGAGTACGCATATAATTGTATAATGATTTCTTTAATTTCATTTATGGTTAAACTACTATCTAATCCATTATTTAAAGCGATTCCTAGTTTTGACAAATCACCAATTGTAGTAAATACCGCAATGGAAACTATATTTTCTTGTTTGACCGTTAAAGCTTGCTTTTTATTCTTTTTGTTGTATTGTTCATCACTCACTTTTTCCATCCATTCTGCCACGTTACCTTCAAAAACTCCTGAAAGTGCTATATGCGTCATTGAACTTGTAGGTGTCGCACCATGCCAATGTTTAACACCTGCAGGAAACCAAACAACATCTCCTTCTCTAACTTCTTCAATTGGTTCTCCCCACTGTTGCACCCATCCAACTCCTTCAGTTATAATCAATCTTTGTCCAATAGGATGTGTGTGCCAAGCGGTCCTCGCTCCTGCTTGGAATGTGACTAAACTTCCACTATATGTATGTAGAGCATTTTCCGAAAAAAGATTCTTAACAATTACGTCCCCGGTAAACCATTCCTGTGGACCTTTGAATTGTTCTTGGGAGCCGTTTCTAATTATTGTTATGAAATCTTCTTGCTCTTTCCAAGAATTCATAACTTTCTACCTCCTTTTAAAATTTTCTAGACCCATTTTAAATTTAAAATCTTCTTTTTAAAAAACTATTTATTTCTAAAGCTCACATGAATTTTTCTAATTAACTTATTAGTTTATTCAATCATACACTTTGGAGTTAACTCCATGTCAAGTACTTTATTATTTTTTGTTGATTTTTTTATTCAATAAAAGATTATTTTATAAGTATTTGTTTGATTATATAGTATGGAGTTAACTTCATGTCAAGTAAAAATACCGTGTGTTATTTTGAACACACGGTATTTTTAAGATTATAAAATTTATTGTCTTGTTGAAAGAAGGCTTCCACGCCTATAAGTGATGAAGATTTGACTTTAATGGATGAATATCTATTTTCCATCCTGTGAGCTTTGCTGCTAATCTTGCAGTTTGACCACCTTTTCCTACTGCAAGAGAGAACTGATTTTCAGGGATATAGACAACAGCTATTTTTTCTTTTTCGTTAAGATCTATATCCTTTACTTCTGCAGGCGCAAGCGCATTTTTAATAAAAACTTTAATGTCGTCTGAATATTCTACAATATCAACCTTTTCGTGTTTTAATTCTTTTAATAACTCATTTATTCTTGAACCTTTTTCGCCGATACATGCTCCAACGGGGTCTACATTTTCCATCGTACTTATAACAGCAACTTTAGTCCTTATTCCCGGTTCTCTGCTAATTCTAACAATTTTTACGATTCCTTCTTCAATTTCAGGTACAATAGATGTCAATAATTCAGTTACAAATTCTGGACATGCTCTTGACACAATTATCTTAGGTCCTTTTGATGTGTTTAATATATTTTTAATGTATACTTTTATTAGTTCGCCATTTTTAAATTTTTCGTTTGGTATCATTTCTTTGTCAGGAAGTTTTGTTTCAAGTTTTCCTATTTTTATCTCTACAAATGTATCACCTACTTTTAAAACTTCTGCGGATGAAATTTTATTTTTTAAAGCAGTATATCTTTCATATAATTTGCCTTTTTCTAATTCTTTTAAATTTTGTAATATAACCTGCTTTGCTGTTTGAGCAGCAACTCTTCTAAAATCTTTTTTCAAATTAATTTTTTTTCTTATAGTTCCTCCTAATTCAACCTTTGGATCAATTTCTTTGGCTTCTTCCAAAGATATTTCTTCTCTTGGGTTTTCAACTTTATCTACCACTTTCCATATTTGATACACATTAAATTTAGAAAGATTTTTATCAATTTCAACTTCTACATTTTTTGCTCCGTAATTTTTTTTATAAGCGCTTTTTATTGACTTAGCAATAATATCTACTAACGAGTCTCTGCTTATACCTTTTTCTTTTTCTAAAGCATCTAAAGCCTCTAAAAGATTAATGTTCAATTTTTTTCACCTCCGATTCTTTATTTTTACAATTCAATTTCCAAATTGGCTTTATCAATTTCATTAAAATATTTTTCTATAATATTGTTAGAGTCCTTTTCTTTTATTTTTATTTTATCGTCATATACTTCTTCAATATACCCAATAATTGTTAATTTTTTATTTTGTTCACTTTTTAAGATAAATTTTGCTAAATGCCCTTTAAACCTTATATAATCATTTTTGCCTCTTAATTTTCTATCAAGACCCGGAGAACTTACGACTAAATCGTAGCTACTTTCAAAAAGATCGAGTTCATCAATCCATGGTTCAATTGCACGAGAAAATCTTTCACAATCATCTATGGAAACATAATCATTTGGATTATCAATTACAATTTCAATTACCTTATTTTTTCGAGTCCCTCTTATATAAATATCAAAAATCTCAAGACTCATTTTTGAAGCAACGTTGATGGATTTTTCCAAAAGTAATTGTTTAATCTCTTCGTTGGAAAGCATTTTATTACCTCCCCTTTCTGGAAATTCCTTTCTAAGTTCTAAATTAAAAAGTTACAATATTTTTAATCATAAATTAGTAGCTTTAGTTATAAAAAATCTCGAGGGCAAATGCCCTCGGAATTTGATTCCTTTTTTACTTTACTTAGCGTTCGTTCAATAATTATTATAACATAAATTTAAAAAAAATCAACATATTTACGTTAATAATTCTTTAGAACTACAAATTAAAAAATAAATGTAAACCCTAATATAGCCAGCTAATTAGTCTTTAACCTCATTTCGGCATACTTAGATTTAAAGCCTAATCTTTCATATAACTTTCTTGCTGGATTATCGTATTCCACATGCAAGGATATGTCCCCATCGCATCTATCAATTGTTTCTTCTAACAACGTACTACCTATACCACGACCTCTAACTTTTTCATCGACCGCAATATAAACTAAAACATGCTCAGGAATATATCCTTCCATACCTGTATCGTTAACAACAGCAGCTCCAATAATATCTTCTCCATCATGAAGAACTAAAACGAAGCCACCTTTCCCTTTCTCCTGGGAAAAAGAATAATCTATAGAGTTAATAATATCTTCTAAAGGGTCTCCATACTTTCCAAGATGCTCTTCCAAAAACTTTGCTATATCCACTTTAGTAAAATTAAAATCATCGTTGTCTAAATCTTCTTGGGAATTAAGCTCTTTCAAAGATAAATTAATAGAATCAAAATCATATACTTTTTCCATTTTTAGCACCTCCACAATCTATTTTATCATACAAAACAGTAAAACACAAATAATCATTTATTCTAATAAAATAAGTTTCTAAATATAATATTAACCTTAAATAATAAATTTCAAAAAAATTTATCAGATCATTTTTCAACTTTGTGAAATTGCCAAAAAGGTGTATAATCACAATAAAATGATGCTAAGTATCAACTACACACCATCTATAAAAGTGAGATCTTGTAGAAATACAAGTTTGGTTGATTAGTCTCGCCAAGGGATAGGAGAAGTGCTGTTCATCTAAAAAACCTACATAACATTGGTGATATGGACTTACAAGCTTTATCCTAACTTAACTTCAAAGGAGTTTTAAAATGGTATACGTATTATCCAATGAAGGTGTTCTTCTAATGTCTACTGAGAGATAAGGTTAGGTTAGACGACTCTTAAAGTAAGGACTTACTAAAGTAGTCAAAGTTAAACTTTTATAATTCAACTACTCTAAGATATTTCTGTCTATTATAGAATCTGTGTTTCGAAATTTTAAAGTGAATTTAATAAGTTATAGTGACTTTAGAAATGATGATTTTCAGAAAATAAGTTTTTGAATTTAAAATGGGTCCAGGGCGGAGCCCTCCCCCTCTCCTTCGCTATACGCAGCGAAAAAGTTAAAAAAATTAGAAATTAATGAGGATTAGAAGCAGGGAGGTATTTTTGAATAAATTTAAAACTAAAAGATTGGCAAAACTTAAGTTTTAGAATTTCTAAAGTGAATTTAATAATTTGCATAAGGAGGAAAAGAGATGGCGGATATAATAGAATACAAAATATTTGGGGATGACATGCAATTAGTCGAAATAGAACTTGATCCGGGAGAAGGAATAAGAGCTGAAGTAGGAGCTATGATGTATATGGAAGATGGCATAGCGATGCAGACTAATACAGGAGGTGGACTTTTCAGGGGTTTAAAAAGAGCGTTTGCAGGTGAAAGTTTTTTCATTACCAATTTTGTACAAGAAGGTTCAGGTAAAGGACATGTGGCTTTTGGTGCACCTTATCCTGGTAAGATATTGCCCATAGATTTGATACAATTTAATGGTTCGTTTATTTGCCAAAAAGATAGTTTTTTGTGCGCCGCTAATGGCATCGAAATAGAAATTGAATTTACAAAAAGAATAGGAACAGGACTGTTTGGTGGAGAAGGATTCATACTTCAAAGATTAGAAGGTCACGGAATGGCTTTTATACATGCTGGAGGTACAGTTATAGAAAAACATTTGGAACCAGGTGAAACCTTAAGAGTAGATACGGGGTGTATAGTCGGTTTTCAAAAAACTGTTAAATATGATATTCAATTTGTTGGAGGATTTAAAAATGCTTTATTTGGTGGTGAAGGAATGTTCTTGGCAAAATTGACGGGGCCCGGTACAATATATCTTCAAAGTCTTCCTTTTTCGAGGTTAGCTGATAGAATAATTTCTGCTTCAAGGTATCAAAATAAAGGAGAGGATAGAAATAATTTTAGAGGATTTATGGGTGGGATATTCAATGATGATAGAAGATTTTGATTGGAGGAAAAATGAAAGACGATGAAAATAAATTTCTTAGAGGCATTTGGGATTGGAACCGGATTAATGATGATCGTTGGCTAAGTCCGGCAAGTGTTGTTTATGCACTCGCTGTTCGCTGGAAAAATCAAAATAAACACTATATTTTAGACCTTGGCTGTGGTCTTGGGAGAAACTCTCTATATTTTTATGAGCAGGGTTTTAAAGTTGCTGCAATAGATGGTGCACAAAGTGCCATTGACAGACTAAAAGAAGTTTGTGAGCAGAAAAAATATATTATAGATATAAGATTAGAAGACATGCATTCCTTACCTTTTGATAATGAAAGTTTTGATGCAGTGTTTTCTTTACACGTCATATATCATACAGATTCTAAAGGAATACTAAAAGTTATTTCTGAAATCTACAGGGTTCTTAAACCAGGGGGTGAAATATTTTTAACTTTCAACTCTAAAAATAGTCCAAATTATGTTAATAACATAAGCAGTAAAATAGACGAAAACACTATTATAAAACAAGAAGGAATAGAAAAAGGGATAGTACATTACTTTGCAGATGAAAAAGATGTAAAAAAGTTATTAGAAAATTTTGACATTCAAAAATTTTTCTATGTAGAAGATATTAGACTTAACGGTTCACGAAGTTGCCATTATTATGTAATTGCTAAAAAATAAGGAGAAGAGAAAAGATTGAAAACAACCGTTCAAGATGTGATAAATACAATTATTATAGATGAACTAAATAAAGAAGAAACTGTTGATAAATTAGAATTTGGTGATAAAAATTCTATAGTAAAAGGCATAAGTGTAACTTTTTTAGCTACGTACGAAGTGATTAAAAAAACTATTGAGTTAGGAGCCAATTTTATAATAACTCATGAAGGTATTTTCTATAGTCATAAAGGTAATCTAAAAGAATTTGAATCTGATCCTGTTTTTAAGAATAAACTTGATTTAATTAAGTCTAATAATATTTCAATCTTTCGTTTTCACGACAGTATTCATAGATATGATCCAGATGGAATTATGTTAGGATTACTAAAACGTCTATCGTTTGAAGATTACGAGGTAAAACGAAACCGGCTTTATTCAGTAATAGAACTTCCTGATAAAACATTATTAGAAATTATTAAGTATATAAAAAAAACATTAAATATTAAATACGTACGTTTTATAGGAGATTTATCGATGAAGTGTAATCGCATAGGTATATTAGTTGGATATAGAGGAACAGGCGAAATTGCAATACCTCTTTTTAGTAAAGAAAATTTAGATGTTTTAATATATGGTGAAGGCCCTGAGTGGGAAACTCCTGAATATGTTAGAGATGCAATAAGCCAAGGCAAAAAAAGAGCTTTGGTGGTTTTAGGGCATGCAGAAAGTGAAAAATTTGGAATGGAATATATTTCCTCTATTATAAAAGAAAAATTTTCAGATATTTCAGTTTATTATTTCTCTCAACCATCTATTTTCAGAGTCTATTAAATATGTCTTTAAACAGCATTAAATAAATAAACACTTTGGAATAGAGATTTTGAAAAACAAGCTTTTGAATTTATAACAGTAAGAGGGCAGAGCCCTCTCTTTTTTTGCACGTTAGAATTTTTAAAATAAGAATAAAATATAAATAATAAAGGAAGAATATTTTTTCTTTTATATTGATGTAGTTATTTTAAAGAAATTCCTACTTCAAAGCTTCGATGCCATGGGAAAAATACCTCTATGTCCCAATTTTTATGTAAAGCTTTTTCTACTAATTTTTTATCTGCTCCATTTCCGTACCTTATATCGGCCACTCCCACAATTCTATTTTCTCCTAAAATTCTCTTTAAAATATTGTCATATTCCTCTTCATTAACTTTCACTTCGTCTTGATAAATAACTTCATACTTGTTATAATCGGTTGCATTATTTAGAAGGAGAAATATTTCTCCATGTGTTTTTATTTGTGCACCTGCAGCTTTAATATGGTTTTTCACACTATCTTTCAAAGGATAACCTTCATAGGGAGGAATGAGGTTTATTGATTCTGGATGAACATAAAATAATTCAAAAGAAGGAGTATATTGAAATTTTGAACATAAAAGTCTACTTAAAAGAGTAAGAGAAGTTTCATCTGCACCAGGATGAATTGAAATTTTTTCTTCTAAGCCTAATCCTTTTACTACCTTTTTATGTTGTTGAGCTTCATACACAGAAAGACTGCCCGCAGAATTATCATCTAAGGTTAAATTCAAAAAGTCTACTATCCCTTCATTCACAAGTTCTATGACTTCTCGTATGATATTATAATTTCTCTCTCTTCGCCAAAAGAAATCTTTAATCATCCATTCAGGGATATGTTGATACCTTTTTTCATTTTGACTCAAAAACTCAGGAAGAATGTTTTTATAAGACAAATTTTCTAGATTATTGGATTCTAAATATCTAGCAAAATCCTTTGACATGTTACTTAATGTTTCACCATAATATTCCCAATAATCGGGTTCTTCATCTGCAGAATTATATATTGGAATCCTTGTTATTGTTGTGGAAAGATATATTTCTGTTTTCTTTTCTTTTAAAATAGAAAGAATTTTCAATCTGTCGCGTATAGTTTCGGGCTGGATTAAATTTATTCATGAGGGAATCAAGCCTCCATGAATCAAAGTATCTAGAGAAATTATTAAACTATCACCTGGTTGTACATTTTCTAAAAGCCAATTTTCTAAGACATTTGTATCAGCAGGCACTTTTTTAGAACCTAATAGTTCCCTAAGGGGAGTTAATAGATCTAAACCTGCAACTTTTGTGAACATTAAAAAGTATTCTCTTGTACAAAATCTTTCATCTAATGGCAAATAAACTATTCTCATACAACTAACTCTCCTTTATAAGATATTCTGGATTTTTTATTAATTTTTTGTACAACCATTCAATCATCGGCATCGATTTTATTAATCTAATCACCGAATTACCACACTTTGTTTGAGTTAATATATGTAAATTTTCAAGAGGTTCTTCTATTTTTTGAAAGTATCGTGGTGTTCCCCACTGATGGAGGTAGAGCCTTCTTTTTAGAATATTCCCATCATAGTCTATAATAGCGCACTCTGTCTTTTCTTTCTGCAAATGATAAGGAAGATTTGCTAGTTCTTCAACTGAATGAATAGTCGTGTTAGAATCCATTGTTACACCTAATAACAAAATGTAACTTCCAATCTCAGCCATTTTTATGTAAGGCGAATCTTTGCCACAAGGTGTTAAAGAATCTTCGTGACCTTTAATCAAATAATCTACCAAAGGACCTATCCCTGCAACAGAATGAGTAGGATGTAAGCTTCTTTTAGCCTGAGGCAATTTCATAAAATCAGAAGAAATTCTACCCGTCCAACAAGGAGAATTTCTCACATCAAAAACAGGGGGATTAGTTGGGCCATCATTTGGTTTGCCTGTTAGAGTAGGAACAAAAACGTTCCCGCTTGTTCCCACCGAAGCCAATAAAGCCTCGATAACAGTTTGTACCCCGCCTTCTACGTATCCAAAACTTGATAATGAACTATGTACCAAAAGCGTGTCTCCTTCTCTTATTCCAAGACTCTCAAAAGTATTTAAAAGGTTAGTAATTGTAATAATCAATATAAATTACCCCTTGCATAATATAAATTAAGTAATCTATTTAGTATAAACAGAATCTATTTTATTATTTTAACTTATATCTTTTATGTACAAAATCTACTATATCTTGATAAAATTCAAATTCAATCGGATCTTCTATCATTTCCCCGATCTTTCCTCCAATAAACCAGGCACATGCAGCATTCATATAATCATATTTAACTCCACCATCTAAATATTCTCTGAACCTTTTGTGGCGTTCTTGGGATACTTTAATCGGCTCATTTAAACTAAGATAGTATTCCATCTCTATACCTGCATTTCTTTTCTTTGCAGCATTAGCAGCTTCTTCAACCCCTTTTATTTTTTCATAAAACATTTAATTTGGTTGTAAAAAAGCTGCATCAAAATAATAATTTTGATAATCATCAAGTAAATGAACATTATAACTCGCCCAAAAAGGTATCCAAAATAATTTTTTGTTGCATGATACATTGATAAATTTACGAATCTCTTTTAATAACCAATGATCATCCACATTCCACCCTCTATAAACGGTTTCAAATGGCCAATAAAATCCCAATAAATTTAGATTATCAATTTTTTCTTTCTTCCACCGAGCCATAAAAGTTTCTACAAACCATTCACAGGCACTATATCTGTCTTTTGTTGCTTCTGTTAAATTCTATCCCAGAATGGAAAAATTAAGATTTTTCCCATCAATCATTCCAAATTTACATTGATTTATCCCAGCGTAAGGTAACATAACAACAAGATTCCTTTCTATTTCTGGCTTTCCTATTATCTTTGATATTTCTTCGATAGCTTTGGATATTGTATTTGCACCGCACATTAAACTTTCGATTATTGTTAACCAAGCTTCTTTGTTACCGGGATTTGGGGAAGGGACCGCATAAAAATTTCCTTCTCCACTCATAGTCGTTCCAATATTTATATCAGCTCCTAAGGAAAAATTTTTTACTTCTGGAATTAATAAAAAAGAATCAAAAAGCCACTCTTTTGGGGTCAAGTCCACATCAGTAGCAGAAATATAAGGAATATAATATTTTCCTCGAAAGTAGAACCTACTATCATAAGATGATCTAAATAATTAAATTCTTTCAATCCTTGAGATAAATACATAATTTCTGTACTCCTCTTACTAGTTTTTTTCATTAATTTTATTCAAATACCGCATAACCAAATCGCTCTAAGGTATGAAAAGAAACAGAAGTGCAACTCCAACATCCGTAAATAGCTGAATCGCCTTTCCACTTGTTTCTGTTAAAATTAATTCTTGTACCTAATGAAAAATCTACATTAATTTCTTTCAAATCTATTTTATTTCAGCAATCCATGCGTTTTCCAATTTGTTAGTTGCTGCCTCTATACGCACATTCCAACGAAAATCAAGCCCAACTTCATCATAAATCGTTCTGTATGAAAAATCAAATCAGAAAAAGTTAGATTTTGTTTTATAATTAGTTTTATTTAAATATTTCTTTCTTTATTTGCCTAAAATCAAAAATAATAAAATATTTTAAAAAAGATTGCAAATAATTAGTATCAATGATATAATAATGGAAAGGTTACCGCTGCCTTTGAATGCGGGATATAAAACTATAAAAGGATGTGGAAAAATGAAAAAGTTTTGGATTATTACTGTTGTATACTTATTTGCCGTTCTTTTGATTTTTCCTGCAACTAAGTCTCCAGTTTGGGAAGATCAAATTATTTATTTTGTAATGATAGACAGATTTGCAAATGGAGATACTTCTAATGATGTACTCACTGAGTCAGGTATAGAAAGTGGCAATGTGAATTCAAAGTACAATGGTGGAGATATACAAGGTTTAATTGATCAATTGGACTATATTTCAGGATTAGGAGTAACAGCAATATGGATCACTCCGCCTGTTGCTAACCAATGGTGGGATGGAGCCGTTGATTATGGAGGATACCATGGTTATTGGGCGAGAGATTTTAAAAGTATAGAAGAACATTTTGGAGATTTAGAACTTTACAAAAAATTTGTGGAAGAAGTTCATAAAAGGGACATGTACGTCATACAGGATATAGTTACAAATCATACTGGGAATTTTTTAATGTATAAAAACGGAAGATACTTTTTGAATGATCAAAGTGTTCCTACTAATAAGCCCACACAATATCCTTTCAATATGAATGATTACAACGATCCAGAACAACGAAAATTAAATGTTTATCATTGGCCTTCAGAAATAAAAGATCCTAATAGGTATAATACAGAATTTTCTGAACTTGATGATTTGAATACTGAAAATCCTTTAGTAATAGAAGCTTTAAAAGATTCTTATTCGTTTTGGATAGAAGAAGCCGATGTTGATGGTTTTAGGATCGACACAGCTATATATGTCGAACCAGAATTTTGGCCAGAATTTTTGAAAGGAAAGCAAGGTATATTTGAATCAGCCTTAAATTTAGGAAAAGAAGATTTTTTAGTTTTTGGAGAAGCGTGGTTAACTTCTAATCCTTTTTCTAATAATGCTGAAAAAGAAATAAATGATTTTTTTAGCTTAGGATTCAATTCTATGCTCGATTTTCCACTTCAAACTGACATTAAAAGAGTCTTTAAAGAGGGTAAACCTACATCTTATTTAGCCTATCGACTTGAAGAAAGAGAGAAAATGTATGTTAATCCATCAAGAATGATAACTTTTGTTGATAATCACGATATGGATAGGTTTTTAAAAGCTTCTGATATTAATAGCCTTAAGCAAGCATTAGTTTTAATTTTTACTGTGCCGGGTATACCAACAATTTATTATGGAACTGAACAGAATTTTATTGAAACGAGGGCTACTATGTTCGCAGGCGGTTTTTCTTCAGAAGGCAAAGATCACTATGATACTAATACTCCAACTTATCAGTTTATAAAAGAATTGGCAGAATTAAGAAAAGAAACGCCTACTTTTAGATATGGTAAGGTTGATGTGATTTTTTCTGATGATTTAGGTCCAGGACCATTGATTTACAAAGTCTATGATGAATCAAAATCTTATATTATAATGATGAATACCTCTTCTAATAAAAAGCATGCAACAGGTATGGATTTTAATTTAGAAGAAGGAACTGTTTTAAAACCTTTAATTGTAAATAACTTTGTTAATAAAGAAATGGTATATACCGAACCTTTTAATCTTTTATTAAATTCAAAATCATTTGGTGTATTTGAAGTAAGCGATGAAAAAAAAGAAATTGTAAAAAGTGAAGTTTCAGTTAGCATAAACAATATATCAGATGGTCAAACTTTTACTGATGATTTTATATTGTCTGGAACTGCTTCGAATGCAAAATCTGTGAGAATCATCGTCGACGGAGAAGAAAAAGAATATGCACGAGTAGATTTAAATCAAGGAATTGAAGAAAAATGGGAAGTGAAAATAAAAATATCAGACTTTACACCAGGCTCACATAAAATTTTTGCAAAAGCTTATGGAAAAACTCCTTTGATTGTTGAATATTCTAAAGAATATAAGGTAAATTTTGATATCCCAATGGTTACTTTGAAGATAGTTGAAGATCCTGCTGGCGATGATAAAGGGCCCTTAGGAATATATTCATATCCACAAGATTCAACTTTTAATAATCAAATGGATATAAGAAAAGTCGAATTGGTACAAATTGGTACTATGCTCAGAATGATAATTACTATGGAAAATATAACAGATATTTGGTCTCCTACAAATGGATTCGATCATGTAACATTTCAAATTTACTTCGATAATCCAAATAAAGTAGGAGCTGTTGATTTACCTTTCCAAAATGCAACTATGCCCGAAAATTACGATTGGGATTATGGAATGTGGGCAACAGGTTGGGGTATTTATTTATATAGCTCAAATAATGCCGGATCCAACAATTTTGGAGATCCCATAACTCCTTCTCCGGTTGCTGAAGTAAATAAACAAGAAAATAAGATTACTTTTTTAATACCTTTGAGTGTATTAGAAACAAATGATTTAACTGGGTGGAACATATATATAACCACCTATGATTATGATGGTATCGAAGGGGTTTTAAGACCCTTAACTTTACAAGGAGGACCATGGGCTTTTGGTGGAGGAAATCCAACCGATCCTAAAATAATGGATGATCTGTTTATTACAATTGATTGAATAAACAAAAGCAAAAGGCCGTATGAACAGGCCTTTTGCTTTTCTAAATTTAACCTTGCATATCTTCTATGGAGATTTTTTCTTTCTTGAATTTCTCGGCATCGTGTGTTTTCAATAACTTTGAAGTTAACAATCCTGAAAGGATTGAATCATTGACATTTAAAGCCGTTCTTGCCATATCTATTAAAGGTTCAACAGAGATTAACAAACCAACTAACCCCACAGGAAGTCCCAACGTTGATAATACGATTAAAGAAGCAAAAGTTGCTCCTCCCCCGACGCCTGCAACGCCAAACGAACTAATTATTATAACCGCTACTAAAGAAATAATAAATAAAGGATCGAGCGGATTGATTCCAACGGTCGGTGCGATCATAAAAGCAACCATTGCAGGATATATAGCGGCACAGCCATTTTGACCGATACTTGCTCCAAATGATGCTGCTAAGTTTGCTATTCCTTCGGGAATACCTAAATCTTCAACTTGAGTTTTAACAGTTAAAGGAATTGTTCCCGCACTTGTTCTAGAAGTGAAAGCAAAAGTTAAAGTTGGTAGTGCCTTTTTCAAATATGTAAAAGGGTTTAAACCGGAAAGAGCTATTATTACTAAGTGAATTATAAACATAATTCCTATTGCAACATATGAAGCAAGGACAAATTCTCCAAGCCTTAATATACTTTGCCAACTATTTTGGGCTATGGTTCGCGTCATTAGAGCAAAAATACCAAAAGGGGTTAATCGTAAAACTAAAGTTACTATTTTCATCACAATGTCATGAACTGAGTTCATAAAATTGATAAATACTTGAGCTGATTCAGGCTTCTTTTTTGCCACTCCAAGAGTTGCAATACCTACAAACGATGAAAAAATAACTACTGCAAGTGTGGAAGTCGGTCTTGCTCCAGTCATATCTAAAAAAGGATTTGCAGGAATTATCTCAACTAATCTTTGAGTTAATGGAACCTGAGAAAGGTTTTGTAATTGTTGTTCTAAATAGATTCCTCTTTGAAGTTCTGCTTCTCCACTTTGTAATCCTTCGGCTGTTAAACCGAAAGAAGACGCAGTAAATATGCCTACCAAGGCAGCAATGCCAGCAGTTATAATTAAAATTCCAATAATATAACCACTCATTTTTCCAAGCATTTTTCCATCTTTTAGATTTATTATTGCGGTGATAATCGATACCATAACCAAAGGAATTACTATCATATTCAATAACCTTATATAACCTGTCCCAACAATATTAATCCACTGTATGGAACTATTAATCACTTCAGAACCAGCCCCATAAATCATTTGTAAAATTGCTCCAAACAAGATTCCCAGTCCCAAAGCACTAAAAACCCTAACCGTAAATGAGAAATGTCTCCTTTGCATCCAGACAAAAAACAAAATTCCTAATACAAAAAATATCAAATTTATAAGTACAAAAAGATTCATAACTGTCTACCTCCTTATACCTTTTAATTTTTGGATAAATTTTATCGGAATTATTATATCAATTTGTATGTTAATTTGTCAATGAGGAAATTATTATGAATTGATTTCAAAATAAAAAACCTCAATCATTTTGAGATTGAGGCATTAAATTTTAGAAAATCATGAATAACTTAAACTATTATTTTGATATAATCATTTTTGAAAATAGTTCTTCTAAAATGGCAATAAGGAGATTTCCCTGTTTTCTTGTAATAATCTTGATGGTATTCTTCAGCTCTGTAAAAGTCTTTCGCTCTAGTGATTTTAGTTACAACATTTAAATTTCTATTTATTAATTCGTTTTTAACTTTTTCGGCTATATTCCTTTGTTCTTCATTAGTATAAAATATTTCGCTTCTGTATTGTTCACCAATATCAGGACCTTGTCCATCTTCTTGAGTAAAATCATGTATTTCAAAGAAATACCTAACTAAAGCTTCATAATCGATAATACTTGGATCATAAACCACTAAAACTGACTCTGCATGTCCCGTTTTTCCGCTACAGACTTGTTCGTAAGTAGGGTCTTTCAAGTGACCACCGGTATATCCACTTACGACATCAATTACTCCTTCAACTTTTTTGAACATATATTCAACTCCCCAAAAGCATCCAGCCGCAAATATAGCCCTTTGTCTTGGTAAAGTCTTTTCTTTTGGAATGAAGTCCATGGAAATTGAATTAACGCAATGTCTTACATTCTTTTTAGTTAATTTCTCTCCTTCAAATACATGTCCCAAATGTGCTCCACAATAAGCACATAATATTTCTGTTCTTCTTCCATCGGCATCTAATTGACGTCTTATTGCTCCCGGAATTTCATCATCAAAACTTGGCCATCCACAACCTGCATCAAATTTGGAATTTGATTCATACAAAGGTAAACCACATTGTTTACAAATATATGTACCTTCCTCGAAAAAGTTATTAAACTTTCCAGTAAAAGGAGGTTCAGTTGCTTTATTTACTATTACTTTATACTCATCCGGTGATAAGTTATTTAATTTTTTAGTCATATTAACCACTCTCCATTTTTATCTTATTAAACTTTAATTGAACATATATAAGTTATAGCTAATAATCCTTCAAAAATCACTTTATAATCGTTACTTGTCAATCTTATCTTTCTTCCATCAATTCTTTCTACCAAAGGCATAGATTCAACCATATCGGCTTTAACAGTATCTGAAAGCTCTATTATCATTTCTATTGGTGAGGTGAATTTAAAAATCTCAAATGTTTCTTTACTGTTAGAAATCATTTCCTTTGTTATTTTTTTTATCTCTTCTAACAAAATACTCATTGGTTTAAACTCTGCTGCATATCTTCCAAGAGATCTTTTGGTTTCAACATAGTATAAAGCTTTAAAATGCTTGTTTAATTGTCCTTTTAATTTATCATCACCGACTACCATAGCTAATGGAACTCCATAAACTCCTCCATACGCAGCATTTATTAATGTTTCATTCATTTCAATACCATTTATTTGAATACTGTGAATGGAAGAACTTGAATAGGTGTGATCCATCGTGGAATATTTTTCTCCAACACCTGCATGATACCCAAAGAAAATCATTCTATCAAAAGTTTCATCAATTCCAGACATCATGTAATATTTTCTAATGCCACCACTAATCAATTTAACGTTTGGATATTCATTAGTTAAATTCCAAGGAATATTGTTTCCTCTATCGTGTGAATCAGAAAGAGTAATTTCATGATCTTTTAATTCGTCAAGCAAGGATTTTAATTGTATAACTACATAGTTTTGTTTGTATTCTTTGCTTTCTTTGGAAACATCATCCCATTGAGTTATACCACCTAATCCTTCAAAATCAAAAGAAATATAAATTTTGATAAAAATCACCTCCATAAAAATTATATCATATCCGTAACACCGTTTTTTGAAAATCTTTGTAAAATGTATAAAGTACTTGACATATAAACCATCTTTATGGTAAAATGCTTTTTGCAAATGAATTGCATAAGCAACTCAGCTGCAAGTATTGTTTAGATAGAGGTGCTTTTATGAGAAATACAAAAGCTCGAAGGGAAATTTTAGAAATCATGGAAAAACATGATTTTCCTCTGAGTGCAGAACAAATTTATCAAATGTTAGATAAAGATTATGACAAATCGACTATCTACAGAAATCTGAAATATTTTGAAGTGGAAGGAGAATTGAATTCCATAGTTTTTTCAGATAAGATAACGTATTTTTATAAATCTGGGGGGCATTTTCATTTTATTTATTGCGTTAAATGTAAAAAATTTGAGAGATTTGATCTTTGTTATGCTGAAAGTATGAGTAAATATATTAGAGAAAGTTTAGGGTATAAAGTTTTAAGTCATACTCTTTATTTTGAAGGTATTTGTAAAACGTGTCAAAAAAGTATTTAATATACTTCTAAAATATTTATGAAATGTGAATTTTATAATTTTTAAAGATAGCAATAACTTAACAAACGGGAGGTAAAAATGAAAAGATTATCCATTTTTTTCATGATTTTGATAGTTTCGGTATGTACTTTTTCTTTAAATGTTTCAACTTCAATTCTTCCCTATTATTTTATTGTGCAAGAAATACTCGGGGATAAAGGTAATGTGAAATTAATCATTCCTTCCGGGAAAAGCCCGCACACATATTCTTTATCTCCAAAAGAAGTAGCTGCTTTATACGATTCAGATGTATTGGTTTTAAATGGCTTAGGATTAGAAATTTTTATTTCAAAATTGGAAAGCAACTTAAAGAAAGAAAACGTGAATATCTTATATGTTTACGAATACATTCCAAAAGATGAGCTAATAACAGGTGGCCATCATGAAGAAGAAACCACTCAACAGGATACAGAAATAAGCCATAATGATTTTGAATATGACCCTCATATTTGGCTCGATCCTTACTTGGTGTATGAATATATTATACCTGGTTTGAAAGAAGATTTTTCGAAAATGGATCCAAGTAATAGTGAATATTACGAAAGGAATGCCGACAATTTAATAAAGAGATTAATTTTGTTAGACGAATATATGAAAGAAAAGGCTAAAGAAATTCAAGGAGCTATTTTTACGGCACATAACTCGTTTATATATTTTTCAAAAAGATACAATATACAAATTGCAGGAGTAATTGAATCTGTTCCTGGAGTGACACCTACTCCGAAAGAATTGGTCGAGTTAACTGAAATTGCTAAGAATTATAATGTTAAAGCAATTTTTAATGAGCCACAACTAAGTGATAAAGCTGTAACCACTATAGCTCGGAGTCTGAATTTAAAGGTTGGAATCTTAGATCCTTTAGGAGGAATTGAAAGTATATTCGACTTGGAATCATTGTACATTTATAATTTATTTGAAATAATAAGAGTGACAAAAGATGAAAAATGAAACTATAATTTCTGTAAAAGATTTAAACTATACTGCAGAAAATAACCCAATATTGATAAATGTTTCATTTGATATATACAAAGGGGACTTTGTAGGTATAATAGGTCCCAATGGTGCAGGAAAATCTACACTCCTAAGAATACTTGTAGGAGAAATAGAAAATTATTTCGGAGAGGTCGATATAAAAGGTAAAATTGGTTATGTACCTCAAAATGAAGAGCGGGATTCTAATTTCCCGATAAAGGCGTATGAAGTAGCGTTGATGGGATTGTATAAAGAGGTAGGGTTTTTTAAGAAATTTAAAAAGGTTCATTATGAAAAGGTAAGAGATATTTTTCGTTTGTTAAAGATAGAAAATTTGTACGATAGACAGGTAGGAAAATTATCCGGTGGAGAATATCGTAGATTAATGGTTGCGAGAGCTTTGGTTTCTGACCCTGATATCTTAATTTTAGATGAGCCAGAAGCAAATATAGACCAGTATGGTCAAAGTGTGCTTTACGATATATTGAAAGAACTAAAGAAAGAAATGGTGATAATGCTCGTAAGTCATGATTTGAACATGATTTTTAAAGAAACAAATAAAATTATGTGCTTAAATAAAACACTGCGTTGTCATAAAAATACAGCAGATCTTGATATGGACGACCTGAGAAACATATACTCTAAAGATTTTGAATTGTTTATTCATATAAAAGACAAGGTAAAAGTGGTGAGTAAGAATGATGATTGATTTATTTAGATACACTTTTATGAGGTATGCATTAATTGGAGCAATACTTTCAGGGTTAAGCGGAGCTATTTTGTCTAATTTTATAGTTTTAAAGAAGATGGAGTTCATAGGAGACGGTGCTGCTCATGTGGCATTTGGTGCAATAGCTGTTGCATTATTTTTTGGTTTGAATATGAATTTGATATCTATACTTGTAGCTATTATATTTGCTGTTGCCATACATTTTTTAGGGAAAAGAGATAATGTACAAGAAAGTAGTGCAATAGGGATGCTATTATCGCTTTCTATGGCGGTAGGAATAATTTTGTTATCTTTTAAGGAAGGTTATGTTCCAGAGATAGATAGTTTCCTTTTTGGTGATATATTAATGATCACAAGAGAGGATTTGATCTTGTTAACTATTTTAAATGTTTTTATCGTTTTTTTTATAATATTTTTTAACAAAGAATTGAAATATTATACGTATAATCAAAAATTGAGTAAAATCTTCGGTATTCCTGTGGACGTTATTAATTTAATATTTTTAATCATGACATCTGTAGCAATAGTTATATCTGTGAAAATCATTGGAATTATATTAATAACTGCTTTATTGATAACCCCAGGGGTTATTGCTAAATTATTTGCAAAAAGTATAAATCAAATGTTAGTTATTTCAATTATTATTGGAATTTTTTCTGCTGTTAGTGGTATTATCTTTTCTTATTATTTAAATATTCCATCAGGCCCAGCTATTGTATTAGTTTTATTTTTAATTTTTTTAATTTCTTATATTATAAAAAATGCTATGCGTCGTTTGGCAACTTGATGTATGGGGTGAAAAGATTTCAAACGAAAAAAGAATCAATGGCTAAATCAAATTTTGATATCCTTTGTTAAAAAGGCATTAAAAACTCAAAGGTGGGGAGTTATCGTGGACAAATTTTTGGTATTAGGACATAGAGGATACAGGGCAAAGTACGTTGAAAATACCATAGAATCTTTCAAAAAAGCAATAGAATACGGAGCTGATGGCATAGAATATGATGCGAGATTAACTCGTGACGAAGTATTGGTCGTATTGCATGATGATACTATAAATGGAATAAAGCTAAGAGATATAAACTATGAGGAATTAAAAAATATAAAATTAAAAAACAACCAAACTGTTCCTACAGTTGAAGAAGTTATAAAATCTTTAAGCGATAACGTGTTTTTGAATTTAGAAATAAAAGAAGTTCAAGCATCTTTTTTGTCTTATAATATAACTAAAAGATATAACGCTCTTGATAGGACGTTATTTTCTTCTTTTCAGGTAAATGCTTTAAGGGAATTGAGAAAAATTGACAAGAATGTGAAAATAGGTTTATTAGTTGAATATGAGACTCTTAACAGTATCGAAGATCTTCACAAAGAGTTAAAATTGGACTCTTTAAATCTTTGGATTGATGCTTTGAAAGAAGATATAGAAAGTTCAAAAAATTTTTTAAAAAAATGGAAAAATTTAGGATTAAAAACTTTTCTTTGGACTCTTAACGATCCTGAAGATCTCCATACTTTTGAAAGTTTATATGATGCTGTAATTACCGATGAAGTAGAATTAATTGTGAAAGAAAAAAGAAAAATGAATGGGTGAGAACACATTGGGGGACGACTTTCCTGTGCTCTCACCTCTATTAGTGTTAATTGGATAATAATTTAGATAAGCGTTCTTTTTCGGTTATAATGTTTCCGTTATCATCCACTGCTTCATATGCACCATTTATTACTGCAGCTTTTATTTGGCCTTTTGCGACCGTGTTGCCTTGTAAGCCGGTGGCATCCAAAATGCCGTTTTTGACAGCTAAATAAAGTGTTTCGGGGTCAGATAAAGGGTCTTCTTTGCTGTTATCAATATTTTTTATTGCGTTTATAATTGTCATAGCTTGTTCTTTCAAATAATTAACCCTATCGTAGACTTCAGGATCTTTGACAAAATCTGGTAAACCGCGTGAAGCTAACGTGTTCGCTCTTTTCACCATTTTTATACTTTCGATTATCTCTTTGGAAGTTGCTCTTTTCATGGCTTCACAATAAGCAACTACATGTATTATATGAGGTTTGAGGTATGAAGCATAAAACATTGAAGAAACAAGTTGCCCCATAGCACTGTTGGGATCTGCAGGGTATGATAGCAAGCCAGTTCGGACCATTCTATAAGGAATGAAGGTTTCATCTTTTAAAGATTCGACTAACTCTAATTTTGCGACAGCCTTGGCGATATCCATCTTTGGAGAAAGATTTGGAGGAGTGTTCATCATATATTGTTGAATGTACCATTTTACACCTAACTTTTTAGCAACATATGCAGCAATATAGGCAGTTGCAACCGCAACACTATCATGAGCATATCGTAATTCCCATTGATGCGAGTCATTTATTTCGACAGGCACATTATTCATTGCATTCCATCTAATTCCTTCCATATTCTCTTTAATAGCCTCTAATAAATTTCTTTCTGATCTTCTGTCGAGTTCTGAATACCAAAATATAGGAATTGCAGCCCATGCATTGTTTATAGTTTCCTTAAGTAATTTTGAAAATCCTACCATATGGTTGGTTCCTGAATAGCACCTAACAAGAGGAAAATTTCCTCTCCTACTTGCTTGATAAAGTTTTGCAAAATCTTCTTTTGCCCTTATCGGTGCTCCACCAGCACCGTCTTGATTATGATCCATTTTTTCTTGATCAAAAAAATATTGTTGACAATTTTGGTCCGGTGCCAACGAAATTATATCTAATAACTCCGACTCAGCTAATTTTTTAATTTCTTCTATCGTTTCTTGCAACGTTTGAAGACCGATGTGATGCCTTATAAGAGGATAAGGATATTTGAATTCTATTCTTTCGGCTAAAGTGGAAGGATAGTTTTCTTTCTCTTTGAATTTCATTTGGCCTCTTAGAAATAATACAACATCTTCTTCTTCCTCTGAACCATCGAATATTTTTTTGAATATATTATACTTTTTTGCTACTTCAGAAGTTTCTATAGTTCCTCCAAAAATAAAATCTATACCATTATAGTTTTGAATGTTTTTGATTTTAGTAGTAAAATCATTCAAAATATTTTCGAGAGATTCAGCTCCTAATCTATAACTTAAAGCCACAATATTTGGCATTTCTTGTATTATTTTAGTTATTAAAGAATCAATAGGGACTGCTCCACCTAAATTTATAACTTCGTAACCTTCTTTTTTGGCAAGTTCTAAAAAGTTTATCAAACCTGCCGTATGTACGTCACTACCTATTGAAGCACCGAGAATCTTCTTTTTCATTCTTCCCCCTCCTCAACAATTTTTATAATCTCATCAATGCTTTTTCCTGAAAGCCCAAGTCTTTCTACAGTACGCCCTACTTTCCAGAAATTAGTTTCCATCATAATATTTGAAAGATTTATTATTGAATCGATTATGGGAGTTTTTACATTGAATTCTTCACCAAATGAAGCCATAGGCACAAGGCTCATAGGTATATCTTCCAATAAGTATCTATTATCTAAACTTGTGGGAGCAAATATACCTCTATATCCAGAATTGTTTCTTATAGCTTCGTATAAGTTCCTTCCTCTAACATCATAAGCATAGTTCAGCCATTCTTTTGCCGTCATCGGTTCAACGTTAAAAAGTTTCATAACTTGACATCTTTCTTCGTCAATTTTTTCAAGGACTTTAGCAACAGAAGGTGAAATACCTTCAAAGTAAAATTCAAACTTCCCTGCAGTTGTTTCTACTCGAGCTGCATTCAATATTAAAGTTGCTGGATGAAAAACTACAGCTATGTTATTAAAACTTGTGTAAATTACACTACTGACAACGTCAAATTCCGGAATAACTTGCCTCAACACTTCTTCTAATTCAGGGTTCCTTGTTGCAGGTAAAGCAGAAACCGGTACTGCATTTTTAATACGGAATACTTTTGCAACCCCCGGGTTTGACATTCTTGACGCAAAGATAAATGTTTGTGCTTCAGCTATAATTACATCTTTTTTAACTTCTTCTTGTTTTAATATGTTTCTGAATTCTAAAGCGCCACCAGTTCTTCCGGGATTCAAAACAACAATTTGTCCATCTTCTAAAAACGGAGCCATTTTTTTTGCTATATCTTTATGTGCAAAGGCTGGAACTACAACCATTATAAGTTTTCTTCCTTTTATAGCTTCTTCCATATTAGTTGTAGCAAAAGAAACTTTAAAATCACCTTCTATTTGTCCTTCGATTTTTATTTTATGCGATTCTATAATAGGAGATATTCTCCTTTTAGATCTGTTAAATAGTGAAACATCGAAACCTTTCATCGCCAAATAACCTGCTAATGCCTGCCCACCGTTTCCGGCACCAACTACTGCAATTTTTATCATATATTTCACCTTCTTTGTAATAGAATTCCTTTTGAATTGAGTTTTATACGTATTATATTAAGTATCATTATAACATATTTTACTAAGATATTAAAAGATATTAAAAAAGTTTATGAATAAAACTTAAAACATATAAAGTTTCTCCAAAAGCGAAGTTTTTCTGATTAGTCAAAAATAATTAGCTTTAATCTGTTATATTAAGACAGAATCAAATTTGACAAATATTTATAATACATATATAATAAGAATTAATATTTTTCAAAATATGATCACGATATGGTAGTGATTGAGAGAAAACCATATCCTGAATAAAGCCTGCCTTTATTAAAGGATATGGTCTTTTGTTTTTTATTCTATTTTTTACTATAGCACTTTAGCGATGAAAATTTTTGAATAAGTATTTTAAGGATACAAGTACCAAAGAAGTTAAAGAAACCAAAAATTGTAAGTATCAGAACCATATAGGTATTTTTGAAAAAACTAAGTTTTAAAATTTCTAAAGTGAGTATTTTTATTAATTAATGTTTTATAAAAAATTTCAATAGGAAGGTATATAACTATGAATGAAGTAAGCTTTTTATATTTAATTCCCGCATTACTTTTGGGATGGGCTCTCGGTTCAAACAATTCACCGAGCATATTAGGACCACCTGTTCTTTCGGGATTGATTTCTTATAGAAAAGCACTAGTAGCTTCAAGTATTTTTGTTGTTTTAGGTTCTATTATTGGAGGAAATAAAGGGTTTAATACTTTATCTAATTTAGTTAAGTTAGATTTAATTTCACTTTCTTTATCTATGATATGTGCTTTTTTAACCATTATAATAATGAGTAATTTAGCTCTTCCTGCTTCAGCGACGCAAGCAGTAGTTGGGTCTTTAGTTGGAATGAGTATTTTAAAAGGAGAAATTAACCTTAACATACTAAAAGATATTTTCATTTCTTGGCTTTTAACTCCATTTGGAGCCTTAATAATTGCTGTCGTTTGTTATAGGATTTTAGCGTTAGTTTTTAAGAATCTTATAAACGTTATATATCAGGATGTATTCATTAAAATATTAAGTTGGGTTGTTATAATTTATAGTTCTTATTCCTTAGGTGCAAATAATGTTGCTAACGTTACAGGAGTGTACGTAAACATTTTATACTCACCGTTTATTTTAGCTTTGATAGGCGGAGTTTCAATAGGTGTTGGTATTTTAATGACAAACCGCAAAGTATTAAACACCGTTGGCAAAGATATTGTAGAACTAGATCATTTTTCATCTCTAATTTCGATTTTAGCTACGGCAATTACATTATGGTTTTATTCTTTGATAGGTATACCTGTTAGCATTGCACAAGCAATTATAGGAGCCATAATCGGTGTTGGATTAGCAACAGGAACACGGACTTTCAACAATAAAACTATATTAAAAGTAGTAATTGGTTGGATTGGAACCCCGTCGATAGCTGCGATTATATCTATAGCGATGGTAAAAATATTTGAAACAATAATTTAGAATGAACTTCTTTTTATATAAACAATATAAAACCCTAAAAATGAAGATTTTTGATTTATAAGTGAGTATAAAAAACATAGGGACTTTAGAAATGAGAAATTTTCTAAAAACGAGGTTTTGATTTTAAAAGCGGGTCCAGGGCGGAGCCCTCTCCCCCCTTCCTTTGGTACAAGTACCGAAAAAGGCAAAGAAATTAAGAATTAGTAAGGATTAGAGGCGGGAAGGTATTTTGTAAAAAAAATCAACGCTAAAATATACATATAATAAGGATTTTGGAATTTCTAAAGTGAGTATAAAAAACAAATAAGGAGGTTTAACTTTGAAAAACTATATTCTTGCAATAGACCAAGGAACAACAAGTTCAAGAGCGATAATTTTCGATCATGAAGGTAACATAATAAACGCATCACAGAGAGAGTTTTCACAGCTTTATCCAAAACCCGGCTGGGTTGAACATAATCCAGACGAAATATGGGGAACAACAATAGGAGTAATTGCAAATGTTTTAGGAGTTTCTAATATTAGACCAGAACAGATTTCGGCTATAGGTATAACTAATCAAAGAGAAACAACAATTATATGGGATGCAAAAACTGGTAATCCTGTTTATAATGCCATAGTTTGGCAAGATAGAAGAACTTCTTCAATATGTGATGACTTGAGAAAAAAAGGGTTTGAAAATTTAATAAAAGATAAAACTGGATTACAGATAGATGCTTATTTTTCAGCAACAAAAATAGAATGGATCTTAGAGAATGTAGAAGGTGTTAGACAAAAAGCTTTTAATGGAGAATTAAGGTTTGGTACCGTTGATTCTTGGTTGATATGGAAATTAACTCAGGGAAAAATACATGTGACAGATTATTCTAATGCTTCTAGAACTATGTTGTACAACATATTTGACTTAAAATGGGACGAGGAACTTTTAGAAATATTAAATATTCCACCATCGTTGTTACCTGCCGTTAAAGAATCAAGCGAAATATATGGTTATACAGATCCAGGAATTTTTGGTGCAAGCGTTCCTATTTCAGGAATTGCTGGTGATCAGCAGGCTGCTACATTTGGACAATTATGTTTTGAAAAAGGAATGGTAAAGAATACTTATGGCACAGGCTGTTTTATGCTCTTAAATACAAAGGACGTACCAGTGAAATCTAAAAAAGGTTTGCTAACAACTATTGCCTGGGGATTAGATGGGAAAATAGAATATGCGCTTGAAGGTTCGGTATTTGTTGCTGGGGCTGCTATCCAATGGCTTCGTGACCAATTGCGATTAATTGATTCGGCTATTGATTCTGAATATTATGCTAGTAAAGTAGAAGACAACGCTGGTGTGTATTTTGTTCCTGCCTTCACAGGTTTAGGAGCCCCTTATTGGGACATGTATGCCCGGGGAGGAATATTAGGTTTAACAAGAGGAACCAAAAAAGAACATATAATTAGAGCTACTTTAGAATCAATTGCTTATAGCACAAGAGATGTTTTAGAAGCTATGGAAGATGATTCTGGATTCTCATTAAAAAAATTGAGGGTTGATGGTGGGGCTGTTGTAAATAATTTTCTTATGCAATTTCAAGCTGATATATTAGGGATAGAAGTTGAAAGACCCGCAATTCCTGAGACTACAGCTTTAGGAGCTGCTTTTTTAGCTGGTTTATCAGTTGGTTATTGGAAGAACAAAGACGAATTAAAACATGTTTGGAAATGTGAAAAAACTTTCGTTCCAAATATGAGCCAAGAAGAAAGGACAAGATTGTACAATGGATGGAAAAAAGCTATAGAAAGAGTAAGAAAATGGGAAGAAGAAGTATAAATATAAATATAAACACCTCTAATTTATTAAATAAACAGTAATTAAGAAAAAATTAATAAAAAAACAATATTTTTTTTGTATAATCAAAGTAAAGTAAAATAAAGGGAAGTTTATAAATTCAAATATGAATATGTTAAAATTAAGTTTGTAAAAACATAGAGGTTCAGGACGAGAGTAAAGGAGGAACAATCATGTTTGTTCCAGTAGGAAAAGGTGTATTTATCCCTGCAGAAAGGATCCATTCGATATTACCAGAAAATTTTATACAATTTAGAAAGATAAAAAAGATATATCAGGGTATAGATATTATTACTCAAGCCGAAGAGGAAGAAAGCGGTGAGATTTTTATAAAAGGTTCTACAAGTTTGATTGATGCAACTTATGGCAAGGGAGTAAAAACTGTTATATATATGGATAGTGGGCAAATAATCTTAACACCGCTTGCGACAGACAAAGTTTTAGAAAAAGTGAGAAAAGGAAGGCGATAAATGTGGCGATACCAATGCCGGTGGTTATAGAAACAGAAGGAAGGTATGAAAGAGCCTACGATATTTATTCAAGGTTATTAAAAGATAGAATAGTGTTTTTAGGCTCGGCAATAAACGATGATGTTGCTAATGTTATAATTGCTCAACTTTTATTTTTGGAGTCTCAGGATCCAGACAAAGATATTTTTCTTTATATTAATTCTCCTGGAGGTTCTGTTACTGCGGGGTTGGGAATATACGATACTATGCAATATGTTAAACCAGACATATCAACAATATGTATTGGTCAAGCGGCCTCGATGGGAGCGGTTTTATTAACAGCAGGTACAAAAGGTAAGAGATATTCTTTACCAAATTCTCGTATAATGATTCATCAACCATGGGGAGGCGCAGAAGGTACCGCAGTAGATATACAAATTCATGCGAGAGAGATATTAAGACTTAGAAATGATCTAAACAATATTTTGAGCAAGCATACAGGTCAGCCATTAGAAAAAATAGAAAAGGATACGGATAGAGATTTCTTTATGAATGCTCAGGAAGCTTTAGAATATGGTTTGGTTGACAAAGTAATTACTACAAAGAGTGAAAGTATGGGGAATTCGAAATAATATAATTTTATTGGCGAATGTAACTTTTTAAAAGAGGACGCAAGGTATGCGTCCTTCTTTTTCATAAAAATGAATTATGGAGGAATTAAAATGGAAAATATAACCCCCATGATCAAACAATATCTCGATATAAAACAGGAATATAAGGATTCTATACTTTTGTTTAGGCTCGGGGATTTTTATGAAACCTTTTTTGATGATGCTAAAAAAGTTAGTGAAATTTTACAAATAGTTTTGACAAAAAGAAACGGTCATCCTATGGCTGGTATACCTTATCACGCTTTAGATAATTATCTAAAAAAACTGTTGGATTGCGGGTATAAAGTTGCTATTTGTGAACAGGTTGAAGATCCACATACTGCCAAAGGTATTGTGGAAAGAAAAGTTACTCGAGTTTTAACCCCAGGTACAATAGTAGAAGAAAATATGCTTGAGGAAACAAATAGATTTTCAGCTTTGATATCAAAGTATAGAAATACATACATAATAGCTATTTTTGATTTTTCTACAGGAGAGTTTTATTTAGATACTTTTGATTTTAACGAAAGCGAACTGTTGGACTTTTTATCGTCCTTTGGACCTGTTCAAATTCTTGTTTCTAAAGAGATTGAATATCTTGTAAAGAAAATTAAGGAAATATTAAGCGATATCTATGTGGAATTACTAGATGATTGGTATTTTTCTAATAATTTTATAGATCATTTTAAAGAAACATATGAGGTTTTGAGTTTTGATCTTTTAGATTATGAAGATGAAGAGTTAAAAGTAGCAGATGCGGTTTTGAAGTATTTAGAAATCACCCAATTTTCAAAGATTAAGCATATGAAATTTCCAAGACGTTTTAAAACCAAAGATCACATGTTACTGGATGCTAATACAATAGAAAACTTAAGTGTTCTTCCTTCAAATTCAAACAAAGGTAAGACTTTATACGATATTTTAAAGGTTACAAAAACGAGTATGGGAAATAGAAAGTTGAGAGAATTCATTGTTTCTCCTCTAACTGACAAAGCAAAAATAGAGTATAGGTTAAGTAAAGTGGGATCTTTAAAGGACGATTTTTTACTCTTACAAGAGCTTAAAGAATATTTGTCTGTAATGAAAGATTTAGAAAGAATTTCGTCAAGAATTTCTTTGATAAAAGCTACCCCTAAGGATTTGATCTCTTTAAAAGATTCGTTGGAAGTTGTTCCATACTTAATAGAATCAATTCGATCAAATTCTGGTCTTGCAGATTTATTCGAAAATATTGACACATTGGAAGAAGTTAAAGAAATTGTTTCTAAATCTATATATGATGAACCTTCTTTGGAGGTAGGCAGTGGTAAGGTTATCAAAGAAGGCGTTTCAAAGGAATTAGATGATTATCGCAATATTCTTCAAAACATAGATTCGGTATTAGAAGAAATAGAAAAAAGAGAAAAAGAAAGTTCAAAGATTAATAGTTTGAAAGTTGGACGAAATAAAGTCTATGGTTTTTATATTGAAGTTTCAAAATCACAGGTTTCAAAAGTACCAGAATATTATATTAGGAAACAAACTTTGGTTAATACAGAAAGATTTACTATAAAAGAGTTAAATGATATAGAACGTAAATTGGTTATGGCAGAGGAAAAGATAAATGCATTAGAAAAAGAAATATATGGTAAAATATTAAACGAACTTTCAAAATATGTAGATAAAATAGAAAATCTTGCAGATAAAATTGCAGAACTTGATGTTTATAGAGCATTTGCAGAAGTTAGTTCCATGTATAATTATACTCGACCTGTTTTTATAGAAGATCCTAAAAAAACTAAGATCATAAATGGCAGGCATCCTATAGTAGAAAGGTTCGTAGATGATTTTACATCTAATGATTTATCTCTCGGTGAGGGACGATTTTATATAATATTAACAGGTCCAAATATGAGTGGGAAGTCTACTTATATACGCCAAATAGGCTTAATAAGCATAATGGCTCAAATAGGATGTTTTGTACCTGCCGAAAAGGCTGAATTGCCTATTTATGATGGGATTTATACAAGAATCGGAGCAAGAGACGATATAGTTACAGGTAAATCTACATTTTTAGTAGAAATGTTGGAGATGTCTACCATAATAAACAAAGCAACTGATAAAAGCTTGGTTTTATTAGATGAAGTAGGAAGAGGTACAAGCACACTGGACGGTATATCTGTTGCATGGGCAGTATCTGAATTTTTATTTCAAGTTAAGAAGTGTAATACGATTTTTGCTACACATTATACAGAACTTACTTACATGTCAAATATTTATGAAGAAGTTATGGCTAAAAGAATAAAGGTGCAGGAAACAATGGGAGGGGTTGTTTTTTTACATAAGATAGAAGATGGAACGAGTGATAACAGTTATGGAATAGAAATAGCAAAATTAGCAGGATTCCCTCCAGAAATAATTGAAAGGTCGAAAGAGATATTAGATCAACTTTCTGATCGAGCTGATTTAGAAAATCGGTTAAAAAGAATTAAAGGAATAGGCAAGAAAAAGTACAAAGTTCCTGAAAACCAATTAAAAATGTTTTGATTTTATGATATAATAATTTGTATAGAAAAAATCTATGGTAACAATTTTAATAAATAAAATGTAAGGAGGGGTTTAAATGCCGTTAAATGAAGAAAATGATTATGGCGAAATTAGTATTTCAGAAAATGTGTTAAAAGATTTAGTTTATAAAAGTGTGGAAGGCCATTTGAAAGAAAAAAAGATTTTTGATAGCAAAATTCAAAAGGAATTACAAAAAAGTATAAAAGTTGTTATCAACGATGACGCAAGTGTTAGTTTATCATTGAAAGTTCCTGCAAAGTACGGAGAAAATATAGTTAGTTTTACAAAAGAAATCCAAAAAATTATAAAAGAAGAACTCGAAAAGATAGCAGAAGTATATGTTTCAAACGTTGATGTAACTATAGATACACTTTTAAAACCTGAGGAAATAGAAGAGTACGAAGAAGTTCAGGAAGGCGAAAATGAGGAAAAGGAAAAGGCTGAGGAAAAAGATGACGATGATGAAGAGGAGGAAGAAGAGGAGAAAAAGGATTAATAATGAAAGATTTTATTTTTCAGAAAAGATTGATGAGAAAAATTGTGTTTGAGAGCCTATTTCAAATGGATATTAAAGATTCTTCACTTGAAGATATTTTTTTCACCTTTGAAAAGATTACCGAAGGGCTAAAATTAGATGAAAAAAATATGGATGAAGCGAAAACTTATATAAGAGATATATATCAAAATAAACAAGAATATGATAACATAATAGAAAGATATTCAGAAGGGTGGTCTTTAGAAAGAATCGGTAGCGTTGAAAAAACAGTTATGAGAATTTTCATATATGAATTAACAAATAAAAAAGAGATTCCTACTAAAGTAATTCTAAATGAAGCTACGGAACTAACAAAAACTTATTCTACTCAAAAAGCTGCGAGTTTTGTTAATGGAATTATGGATAGATTAGCTCGCGACCAATTCTTATTGATTTAGCAAACCCTATTTTAACTATTTCTATGAAAGGGGGCCACATAGGTTTTTAATTTTAACTTTATAATTAAAAACCTATGTAATGAAAAATGAAATTTGATACAGAAACGCCTCTTTATATAGCTTTAAAAAACATGAATTATGAGGAATTAGAAGAATTAGCAAAAGAAATAAGAAATTATATATTCACTGTAGTATACAACAACAATGGACATTTAGCTTCTAATTTAGGTGTAGTGGAATTAACTATCGCTTTATACAGAGTTTTTGATCCTTTTGAAGATATTGTTATTTGGGATACAAGTCACCAATCTTATGTTCATAAACTTCTTACTGGTCGATGGAAAGATTTTAAAAATATAAGAAAAAAAGATGGAATAAGTGGGTATACTAATATTCATGAGTCGCAAGCTGATAGATTTGGTGCTGGACATGCTGGAACATCTATAGCTGCGGCGTTAGGGTATGCTATAGCCGATAAAATAAAAGGTGTGAATCGAAATATAGTTTCCATAATTGGGGATGGGGCATTAGGTTGTGGTATGGCTTTAGAGTCATTAAATCAATTGAGTTATCAAGGAGCTAAAATAAAAATAATTTTAAACGATAATAACATGGCTATATCGAAGAATGTAGGATCCCTTTCAACGCTTTTAAATAATTTTAGAGTAAAGAAAGAATATACTGAAGTTAAAAAGGTTATAAAAGATACATTAGAAGAGCACCATCAGGTAGGTAAAGATTTTGAAAACCTTTTAAGAAGAGTTAGAGATAGTTTGAAATATTCTTTGTACAATTCACCAGCAGCTTTTTTTGAAGATATGGGTATTAAATATTACGGTCCTGTAGACGGACATAATATTAAAAAATTGGAAGAATTTTTATCTTTTGTAAAAGATTATAAAGAAAATTCTGTGTTGCTTCATGTTGTTACAAAAAAAGGTAAAGGGTTTGAAGAAACAGAAGCATATCCAACTAAGTTTCATGGGGTTTCAAAAAGCAACGCTGAAAAACTTTCTTATAGCAAAGTAGTAGGATATACACTTGCACATTTAAAGAACTATCAATTTGTTGTTTTTACAGGTGCGATGGCTGAAGGGACAGGGTTAGATATTCTTCAAAATGTAGATAATAACAAAGTTATAGATATGGGAATAACAGAAGCAAGTATTGTAACAACTGCTGCTGCTGTTTCGTTAGGAGGAAAAATTCTTCCTATAGTTGATGTTTATTCAACTTTTATGCAAAGAGCTTTTGATTCTTTAATTCATGACGTAGCCCTACAAGAGATTCCTGTACTTTTTTTATTAGACAGAGCAGGTTTGGTAGGAGAAGATGGGCCTACTCACCATGGTGTATTTGATATATCATATACTCGATTGATTCCGAATGTGGAGATATGGACTCCTTTAGATGCGCAAGATTTAGCAAATATGGTATATACTTCTATAATAAAAGGTATTAACAAACCAAGGTTTATAAGATTTCCAAGAGATGGAGAGAAAGTAGATATTAAAGAAATATTGGATAAACTTCAGATAGTAGATAATGAATGGAAATATTTAAAAAAACAAAAAGAATCTAATGTCTATGTTTTAGCTGTAGGTACCCTTTCTAAGAATGTTTATGAAGCTTTAAAAACTTACGATGTTAATATTATAGGTGTTAGAAGTGTGAAACCTTTAGATATACGTATAATTAAAGAATTGAAAGAAAGAGCCGAAACAATTTTAGTTTATGAAGAAGGAAGTTTGAAGGGCGGATTCAATGAAGAAATTTTCAAAATAAGAAACAAAAACGTATATTCTTACGGTATAGACGATGAGTTTATACCTCATGCAAGTAGAAAAGAACAACTTGAATACTGTGGATTAAGCATAGAAAAAATAAGAAAGAATTATGAGAAAATTTTTAATAACAATAAAGTAAGATAAGAAAAGAAATTTATATTTTTGTATCAGAAAAAGGTGGGACATACAATGAAAAAGGTAAAAATTCCTATATTATTTTTGTTTATTTTATTAATTATACCATTACGAATTCATGCCTTAGAATTATCTACTAATAATGCTTATTCTTATACTTTAAACAGTGAAAACGGAAGTTACGATTACTTAGGAACAAGGATATCTGTTCTTATTCCTACTTCTGATAGCCAAGAGGTTTCTTATGGACCATATGTGGGAATTTTTTATAATTACAAACTTGTTGATTATGATTTTATTCCAGATGCGATGGGTATTTCATTAGGTTTAAATATGAAATATAATACTCAAATTATTCAAGAGTTGGGATTTTTAGTCACTGCCTTTGGAGGAGTCCATAGCGAAGATTTATTTAAAACCTTTAACACTGAAATATTGCTGAATATTGGAGTTAATTACAAAAATTTTTACATTACGGTAGGATATGAAACGAGATACTATCCAACAGATGTTATTGTAAATTATTTACCAATCACAATAGGGGTGAATTATAAATTTTAGATAAAACTTACAAAGACTTAGATCTAAACGAAATCGTTAAAGAAATAGCAAATAATTCCGACACTCAATATGGGCAAAATTTATTATTAAGCAAAATTGAAATGTATAAAGATTATGAAATATTAAACCGAGAAATCATGATTTCTCGTGTTTTTTTTAATTTGGCTATTAAAGGTGAGTTGAAAGATATTTCCGCGGTACCTAACATTATTGATATAATAGAAAAACTTGATAATAAAGGAAATTTAGAAGGAAAAGAATTTAGAAAAATTGGAACGTTTTTATACGAATCTAATGAAGCATATAAATTTTACAGCGAAATAGACGATTTACTTACTGAAAAAATCATTAAATACTTTCCTCTTAAAGAATTAATCGATAATATTTTTAGAATCTTTGCAGAAAATGGGGAAATAAAAGATGATGCAACAATTGAGCTAAAAAATATAAGAAAAAATATAGCTTCTACTAAAAATCAGATAAATTCGGAATTTAATAAAATAAAAAATAGATATTATAAATATTTGGCTATAGATCAACCTATTGAAAGAAACAATAGAGTTTGTATTGCTGTTAAATCTGAAAACCGCAATCTTATAAGAGGAATAACAGTTGGTAAATCCGATTCTGGAGCCACAGTTTTCGTTGAACCAGAGAATATTATCGAATTAAATGATGCACTAATAAATATTGAATCAGAAGAAAAAGTTGAAATAATAAAAATTTTATCGAATCTAACCTTTGATATACAAAAAAATCTTGAAAAATTGAAAAATAATATAGAGGTCATTTCATATATAGATGTCAATATCGCAAAATCGAAATACGCCAAAAAAAAGAATGCAATATTTGTAACACCCAAAAAAGACAATAAAAATATTGATTTAAAAGAGTTGAGGCACCCTCTTATTGACCAAGATAAAGTTGTACCTATAGATGTAGAGCTTAAAAAAAATGGAATGATAATAACTGGCCCGAATACTGGAGGAAAAACTGTTTCGTTAAAATCTATAGGAGTTGCTTTCTTTATGGCACATGCTTGTTTGCCAGTACTGGCTTTAAAAGCAGATTTACCTTTTATAGATGAGATATATACTGATATAGGTGATCAGCAAAATATTTCTGAAAATTTGAGTACTTTCTCAGCTCATTTGGTTAATATAAAACATATCGTTGAAAATGTGACATCAAATTCTTTGGTACTTATAGATGAATTAGGCACGGGGACGGATCCTATAGAGGGTTCTGCTTTGAGTAAAGCGATATTGGGACATTTACTTGATATAGGACCTATATTATTTGTCACCTCCCATCTTTCTGAAATAAAGGCCTTTTCTTTGGAAGAAGATAGACTGACGTCGGCCTCTATGTCTTTTGATTTAGAAACATTGAAGCCTACATATAAGTTGATAATAGGAGTACCAGGAGCTTCGCATGCTATAGAAATAGCAGAAAAATTAGGTATAGAGAGAAAAATAATAGAAAATGCAAAAAGAAATTTAAACAAAGAACATACAGAAAATGAAATTATTTTAAAAAGACTTTCATATTTGTATAAAGAATATGAAGAGAATCGGGAGAAGCAGAAAAATCAGTTACAAGAACTGGACAGATTAAAAAAGGAATATGGAGAAAAACTTGAAAAATTGAGAAAAAAAGAAATAGAGAGTTTAGATAAAGAATTTTTTATGATAAAAAAACAAATAAAAGAAATAAAAAACGAGATTCAAAGAATTATAGAAGATGTTAAAATCGCACTTAAAGAAAAAGACTTAGAAAGATTAAAAAACAATCTAAAAAACGCAGATAACTTATCAAATCAAATTAAAGAGTTGGAAGATTCACTTTTTAAAAAACAAAGTCTTTCTAAAAAATCAAACGTTAAGTTGAAAATCGGAATGAAAGTTAAAGTACCTGGAAATATGCAAGGAATAATAAAAGAAATAGATGAATCTAAAGCAACCGTTCAAATAAAAAATTCACCTATTGAAATAACATATCAGTTAAACGATATAGAACCAGTAGGTGAAGAAAAGGATATAGAAGAACCGAAAAACAACGTTAATTTTAAGATAAGTAAAAAAAAGGCAGTTTATCCAGAAATAGACGTGCGTGGTTATACCGTAAATGAAGCTATTCCCGTTATAGAAAAATTCATTTCTGATCTAATTGCTTCAGGAATAAAAGAGGGGAGAATAATTCATGGGAAAGGTACCGGCAAATTAGCTATCGGTATTTGGGAATACCTTAGAAACTTCCCTTTAGTAAAAGATTTTAAAATTGCAAGAACTGAGGAAGGCGGAACTGGAGCTACAATTATAGAAGTGTAGTAGGGAGGAGTATCCTATGATTTTTGGCCTTGACATTGGTACAAGAACATTAGTAGGTATTTTAGCTGATTACGACGAAGAAAATGAAAAGATAGTAATAAGAGATTTTTATGAATTAGAACATGAAAACAGAGCTATGTTAGATGGTCAAATACACGACGTTGGTAAAGTTGCAAAAAGCGTTAATAAAGTAAAGCAAATGCTCGAAGAAAAAAGTGGCGAAAAATTATCTGAAGTGGCTATAGCTATAGCCGGACGGTTTCTTATTTCATCAATAGGTACTTATGAACTTGATATATCCACGCAAGGTTTTTTAAGTGAAGATATTGTTAGAAATATGGAACTTGAAGCTGTTAAACTGGCAACAGAAAAGATTCAGTATTACGAAAGTATGTATTGTGTTGGGTATTCAGTTTTATATTATAGTCTTGATGGTCAATGGATAAAACATCTTGAAGGGCAAAAAGGTAACCAAGCAAAGGTTAAAGTTTTGGCCGCTTTTCTCCCAAGAAATGTAGTAGAAGCGATGATGTCTGTTTTAGAAAGGTCTGGCTTAAAGCCTTTTCATATCACTTTAGAACCCATAGCTGCAACAAGTTTAGTAGTACCTGAAGATTTAAGAAGCTTGAATATAGTAATGGTAGATGTTGGAGCTGGTACAAGTGATATAGCTATCTCAAATAACGGGGTAATAATAGGTTATGGTATGGTTCCGTTAGCAGGTGACGAAATAACCGAGGCCATTTCTGAAAGTTTATTAGTCGATTTTAAAGTAGCAGAAAAGATAAAAAGAGAACTTTCGGAAAAAGAAACAATAACTTACAAAGACATTCTTGATAATTCTCAAGAAATATCAAAAGAAGAAGTTTTAAAGATAATAAATCCTACTATAGACAACATAGCAGATAAAATTGTCAAAGAAATAATTAATCTTAATGGCAGATCTCCTTCAGCCGTTATGGTAGTTGGCGGAGGGGGAAAAGTACCGGGATTTATTGAAAAAATAGCTGAAAAATTACAGATCCCAAAATCACGAGTTTCATTGAAAACTGCTAGTAATTTAGAAAAAATTGTTTTTGAATGTTTGAAATTAGAAGGAAGCGAATATGTAACTCCCTTAGGTATAGTTAACGTTGCTTTAAAAAAAGAAGGAAGTGTTTTCAACAATATAAAAATTAATCATCAAAACTTCAATATACTATTCATGGGAAAAGACATGAATGTTTTACAAGTATTATTACAGGCAGGGTATTCTATGGATAGGTTAGTTGGAGCTCCGTCACCTGCTATAGGTTTTGAATTAAATGGGAAATTAATGATAGTTAAAGGTGAAAAAGGACGAACTGCAAAAATTAGGATTAATGGAGATATTGCTGATTTTAATTCTCCTGTAAAACCTGGAGATAAAATAGAAATAGAAGAACCTGAAAATGGGGGACCAGTTTCATTAACAATAAAACAAGTGATAACTCCTATAAAATATTACCTTAACGGAGAACCAAAAATTACTTATCCGATAGTATTCAAAAACGGCAAAAAAGTAGAAGATCTTGAAGAGAAAATTAAAGATGGAGAAATAATTCAAACAGTTTCTCCAACAATCGAAGATATTTTCAAAAATTCAAATGAAAAGATTTATTTTACAATAAATAACCTTCCTTACGAAGTTTCTGTAGGTACAGTTATAGTTAAAAATGGTGAAATATTGGAGAAAGATTATAAGATAAAAAATGAAGATTCATTAGAAACAAAAGCTATAGAATTACCTAAGCTTAAAGATTTTTTGAATATAGAAATAGAAAAAACAAAGGTATTTTTAAATGGAAAAGAAATTTTGCTTAATAAAGAAGAATTTAACGTTATGTTTGATGGTAGAGTTATTAATATTGAGGAAGAGATAATGAACGGTGCGAATTACACAATAAAAAAAGTTCAAAAAGATCTTCAATTGATAGATATTTTCAATCATCTTTCTTTGAATGTGAATGAGATAAAATCTTATGAAATATATATAAATGGTGAAAAAGTGGAAAGTTTTTTACAGAAAATTAATCCAGGAGCCGATGTGAAGGTGTTGATAAATGATTAGAGCAATAGGTGTCGATATAGTGAAAGTGGAAAGAATAAATGAAAACAATATAAAGAAAATACTTTCTATAAAAGAAAAAGAAGTTTACGATAGTTTCAAAGGCGAAAAAAGAAAGAAAGAGTATGCTGCTGGACGATTTGCAGTCAAAGAAGCTATTATAAAATGTTTCAAAAGGTTCATACCATATTCTGAAATCACGGTTCTTAACAAAGAAAATGGTGAACCATACTTAGACGAAGATTCAATTAGTTACATTTTTGAAAAATTTAAAAGTAGAGGAGAAATTTTAATATCTATTGCTCACGAAAGAGATTATGCTGTCGCAACGGCAGTTTTCATTGAAGAATGAATATTGTTACCGAATTAGAAAATTGGTTCAGAAATGCATAATCGTGTTGGATTTAAAGTTGGATCCAAGGCAGAACCCTCTCCTCTTCATTTCGGTACAGGTACCGAAAAAGGTAAAGAAATTAGGAATTAGTAAGGATTAGAAGCGGGGAGGTATTTTGTAAAAAATCAACGCTAAAATATACAGATAATAAGGATTTTAGAATTTCTAAAGACAGTAATGAGTTAGAGAAACTTTAGAAATGGAGCATTTTTAAAAATAGAATTTTGAATTTAAAATGGGTTCAGGGCGAAGCCCTCTCACCTACTCTTCGGTACAGGTACCGAAAAAGATAAAGAAATTAGGAATTAGTAAGGATTATAGTTATTGAGGTATTTTATAAAGAGTTAAACACTAAACTATTGATAAAATATGAATTTTAGAATTTCTAAAGACAGTAATGATTTAATAAAGGAGGTTGATATATCTATGAAAATATCTAATATTATGGATAAAACCGAATTATATAACAAAGTAAAAATGCCGTGGTTAGGTTATGGTACTTATAAAGCCCATGATAACGAACTTATAGAGGGAATAAAGTATGCATTAAGTATCGGATACAGATTAATAGATACTGCCGAAATGTATGAAAATGAAGAGGAAGTTGGTAAAGCAATTAGAGAAAGTCGAATACCTCGAGAAGAACTTTTTATTACATCAAAAGTTTGGAATACAAACCAAGGATATGAAAGTACTCTAAGAAGTTTCGAAAATTCTTTAAAAAGACTTGGTGTTGATTATTTAGACCTTTATTTAATTCATTGGCCAGTAAGAGGTAAATATATAGAAACTTGGAAAGCATTAGAAAAAATATATAAAGAAGGAAGAGTTAGAGCAATTGGAGTAAGTAATTTTTTGATCCACCATCTTAAAGATATTATTGATAATTGCGAGATTGTTCCAATGGTCAATCAAGTTGAATTTCATCCTTACCTGTTGCAAAAAGATTTGCTGGAGTTTTGTAAGAAGAACAAAATTCAGATGGAAGCTTGGAGTCCGATTATGAGAGGTAGAGTGAACGATATCCCTGAGATAATCGAAATAGCGAAAAAACATCACAAAACGCCTTCTCAAGTGGTTCTAAGATGGGATCTACAACATGAAGTAGTTACAATCCCAAAATCAGTACATAAGGAGAGAATAAAAGAAAACGCTGAAATATTTGATTTTGAATTAACTGAAGAAGAAATGAGAATAATTGATAGTTTAAATCAAAATAAAAGGTTCGGAGCAAATCCCGATGATTTTTAAAAAGGCCTCTTAAGGCCTTTTTTTACCATCTATCGTAATGTATTCTCTCTTTTTTAAATCTATTTTCGTAGTCTTTTTCTTCATTGGGATAGCCAATTGGTACGATACATAGTGGAATAATATTTTCAGGTAAATTGAAAAGTTTTCGAATTTCTTCTTCTCTTTCTTTTCGTGGATATACTCCAACCCAAACTGCTCCTAATCCTTGATGAACCACCTCTAAAAGTAAGTTTTCAGTGGCTGCACTACAATCTTGAACCCATCTTCCCTTTGAGATTTCTTTGTTAAGGTCACCACAAACTATAATGGCAACACTAGCTTGACTGGTCATCTTCGCAAAAGGATGGATCTCAGATATTTTTTCAAGAAGATCTCTTTTTTTAACTACAATAAACTCCCAAGGTTGCTCATTATTTGCGGAAGGGGCTTGCATTGCGGCATGAAGGAGAGTTTCGATAACTTCATTTGACACTTCTTTGTTTTTAAACTGCCTAATGCTTCTTCTGTTAATAATTTCTTTCAATACTTCCATTTTTATCCCTTCCTTTTTCTTTGTTTAATTTTACGTAACAATCTTTACATACCGCGATATACTTTTCAAACCCTCCAACATCAATTTCTCCCCCGTTATCAACTATTTTATATGAAAGAGTTCCTGTATATTCGCCACATTCATGACAAACAGCTTTCTTTTTTATTATGGTGTCCGCATGAGCCATAAGTAAAGATGTGACAGGAAATGGGTTGTTTTTATAACTTACGTCTAATCCAGCACAATATACATCTATTCCTGAAAAAACAAGTTTTAAAACTATATCTCTAAGTCCTTCATCAAAGAATTGTACTTCATCTATAAATACAGCTTTTTCATCTTTGTCAAGATAAGAGTAGATCTCTTCAGCCTTAGAAATATTATATGCGGCAACCGAAATATTAGAATGAGAGACTATCCGACTATTATCGTATCTAAAATCCATTTTTGGCTTAAATGCTTTAAACTTTTTCTTACCGAGACTATATATTTCAATAAAAGATAATAATTCGGAAGTTTTTCCTGAATACATTGGTCCGACTATCATAACTAATATACCACTTTTCATATGAATTTTCACTTCCTTATATATTTTTAATATATTCAATTTAGAAATTATAAAATTTGTATTTTATCAATGTTTTAGCGTTTAAATTTTTATAAAATACTTTCACTATTCTAATTTTGATCAATTGTTTATTTCTTTAATGTATTCTGTGCTTGTGCCGACACAGTGGAAAGAGCTACAACCTAAACCCGTTATAAATTCAAAAACTTATTTTTAGAAAATTCGAATTTTCTAAAGTCCACATATTTCCATATTTATTAAATATGTACCTTTGATAAAGATTAGTCTGGATAAAGTACTTTAAAAATAGCAGCTAAAGAATTAATAAATCAAAAATTTTTAATTAAATCATTTACTTCACTTAATGATTCTTTCCAAATAACATTAATTCCGTAATCATTTAATATATCTTCAGAAGGCATTTTAAATATAAAATAATCTTTGTAATTGTATTTACCTAAGGTACAAATATATAAAACATGTGAACCTATTGCTTTTATAGGATAAAATTTATATAAAAAATTAAAATTTTTCAAAAAGGTATTATAAAGATCCTTTATTTTTATATCTTCAATTTCATAATAATTGTATAAAGTTTCATCAAAAATTCTCATAAAACGAGCAGGAAGTTTTTGAGGGAAAAAATTCTTATTAACTCTAAAGACCGTTGTTTTCCATTCTTTTTTTAATATAGCAGCATCTACTATTGTCTCTATTTTTGTGTGAGACAGATGTAAGGTTCTTTCTAAAAAATTTATTCTCGGATGCATTTTTAAGTCCAAATATGAATGTAAGTAAACACCTAAAGCATATTCAGGACTTTCTTTTTTCATTTCATTTATAAATTTTGATAGGTCCACTTCATGTAAAGTTTGCGCAATAAGTTCATACTTTGGATCAGAAATATCGTAATAAAAAATATCCGGACCCATAAGACCAAAGTTGAACATTCTAACGTTTTTTAAAGTACTGGGAAAAACTTTTTGCCCAAAAATAATATGAGTTAAATAACCTGGCATTTTTAGACTCCTTTATTTTTGTCTAAAATAAAAAACGTTTAAAAGTTTTAATAACACATTTCTTTATCTTTATAAATAAAAAACGATATAAGACATAATAATACAGAAGTTATTACCAATGCTGAGATAACTAAGATATTGTTACCTCCAACTATTATATGTCCTATCTGCATATAATAAAAAGGGCTTAGTTTTGCAATTGATTCATTAGCATTTTTAAAAGAGAAAAGGGTATAAAAAGATACAGATATAATCATAGAGTAAAGTATAACTTTTATTTGACTGTTAGTTTTCATAGCTAAAAAAGAACAAATACCTGTAATAAAGATTTGAAAAACAAACGAATAAAAACCGTAAATATGCAAAAAAACTGGCGTATAAGAAAATCCCATAATAATTTTATAAAATAAAAATAGGCCTCCCATGATGATAAAGGAAATTAAAAGTTCATATATAATAATTGAAAAGAGCTTTTCTAAAAGGATTCTTAATCTTCGAAAAGGCTTGGTTAGTACAAAATTATAAATTTTGTTACTAAAATCTTTTGTGATAATGTTGTTCACAAGACTTGAGACAAAAAACGTTAAGAATATATAGGTAATAAGTAACCCATTTGTCCCAAAATACCCTTCAGGAGTAACTATAAGGTTTTTATTAAAATTAGCTAAATCAAAAATAAACTCAGGAAGGATATTTACAATTGTTTGAACCGTTTGCATAGTTTTTGAATTGAAAGAAAACATATAAGCAGCAATAAAAGCAATAAGTATAATTAAAAAATATACAAATATTTTAAAATTAGCTTTAAAATAATTATATAACATTCTCGTTACCTCCAAGAAAATGTTCAAGAATCTCTTCAGCTTTTGGAGTTAATATTTCTAAATCCCGATATCTTAAATTAAGAATTTTAGAAAGTGTACCTTTTATTAAAGATTCCTTTACTACTATTTCAACGTTTCTGCCTATTCTTTTAAAGTTTTTAAAAGGAAGCTCAGTGTTTTCTAAACCATATATTCTAATTTTTTTGATTAAATTTTGAGAAAAACTTTCAACACTATATTCACCTAATAAGCTACCTTCATTGATAATACCTATTTTATCACAAACTGCTTGTACATGACTCATACATGAAGTTGCTAAAAGTATTGTTTTATCCTTATGTTTCATATCCAATAATATTTCATAGAAAAATTCTTTTGCCACGTCGTTTATTTCGATATTTATTTCATCTATTATAAGTAAATCAGGTTCATATGAAAGAGATAATACAATACTTAAAATACTTTTTTCTTCTTGAGAAAGATCATCGAACTTTTTTTGTACTTTTAGATCAAAGGTTCTTGTAAGATCTGCAAGGTATTTTTCATTCACATCATAAATTCTTTTCGTTACATTTAAAATCTCTAAGACTGAAACATTATTGTAGTAACTAAAAATTTCAGGAACATAAGCGATGCTTTTATAAGTTCTAAAATCGGTTTCATTACCATCTATTTTAACTATTCCCTTCGTTGGTTTTAATAAGCCAACTATACATTTTATAATAGTAGTTTTTCCAGAACCTTTAGGACCAAACAAACCATATATTTCACCATTAGAAACTTCAAAATTAATATTTTCAACACCATTTTTATTTCTTTTATCATAATATTTCGTTAAATTCTCAACTTTCAGCTTCAATGTATAAACCTTCCTTTAGTAGAAGTATAGCATTTATATGTTTATCAATGTAAAATAACATTATAGATTCTTAAAAAATTTTCCCCGAGAATTTTGCTAATATCTTTTACAGTATAACCCCTTTTTAGAAGTTCTTCCACCAATATAAAAATATTGGAATGGTTTCCTAAAATATCAAATGTTTCATTTGTTTTATGTTGATTAATAAAGTTTGAGTTAAATTTTTTTAAATGATCACAAAAGTCTAATCCCAAACCAACATGGTTTATTCCAACCAAATCAACTATGTGCTCAATATTTTGTACTAGATCTTTCACAGTTGCTGCTTCATTATCATCACTAGCTAATCTGCTTAAACCGTTTATACCTATTACACCACCTGTTGAAGCAATAGCCTTTATTTGAGAATCATCCAAATTACGCTCGAAATTAACTATTTTTCTACAATTTGAATGTGAAGCAATCACTGGTTGTTTAGCAAGTTCAATTACATCCCAAAAACCTTTATCGTTGAGATGGCTTACATCAACTATCATCTTCATGTTTTGCGCTTTATTAACCAATTCCTTTCCAAAGTCAGATAACCCATTACTATTTTTTATCTCATCAGGATGTAAAAATTTACTCGGGTCACCCGCATAATTTCTTCTACTCCATGTAAGTCCAACTAATCTAACTCCTAATTGATAAAAAATTTCCAATAACTCTAAATCATTATATAGTGGTTCTACCCCTTCAAAAGATAACATGATTCCTATTTTATTACATTGTTCTGCTTTTATTATATCATCATAGTTTTTACAAAGCATGAAATATTCGGAAGACTCTTTTAATTCTTGATAAAGAGCACTTATTTGATCTAAAGCTTGACGAAGAGATATTTCAGGAACAAGTGAATTATTTATGAACAAAGAAGAAACTACAATGTTTAAACCGCCTTGTTTAAAGTTACCAAGGTGATCTTTTTCCATAACTCTATGATTTCCTAAATTTCTCTGATTTACTACATCGTAAAGTAAATCGAAGTGTGCATCCAGCACAAAAGTTGTTTCTAAAATGTTTTTTGCTAGCTCTTTTAGATCATCCATAACTTCCCCCTGATTTTATCAAATCCTTTAGTATTTATTGATTAACATTATACTATATTAACCTTAAAAATAGGCATTTTAAGAATGGAGATTTTTCAAAAATAATGTTTTGAATTTAAAATAGTCAAGAATCAATTGTAAGGTAAGATTTATAAGGTATTTTATAAAAAATTTTCCTCTATTCATAAGAATAGAGGAAAATAAATTAAAAAACCTCAGTATTGAATGTCAAACTTTGGATTCAAAGTCGAAGCATTTAATTGTTTTACAGTGTTTATCTCTTTTTTCATTACTTCTTTCCACGTATTTAAAAGGTCTTCTAAATATGTTTTAACTTCTTTTAAAATTTCTATATCTTTTTTTGTATTTGCTTCAATTAACCTTCTATATATGTAATTATATAAAGCTCTCAAATTATTTGCAATTTCTCCTCCTTTTTCTATGTTCAGAGAAACATTTAATTCTAAAACAATATCTTCGATTCTTAAAATCTGTTTGTTTGCTTCAGTAAATTTCTTCTCATCAATTAATTTTATGGATTTATCAATTCTTTCAATTGCATTTTTATACAATAATTCGATTAATTTTGCTGGGCTTGCAGTTTTAATGCTATTTTCGAAATATGTATTTGAATTTTGAGTACTGTACATCTAAAATCCTCCTTTTTTAAGTTTTATGCCCGCTTTAAAAGTTATAAAGTTTAAGTTTTGCCGTTAGTTTACCGTCCTATTTTTAAAAATACTTCTATAATTCTAATACTACTAATTAAGAGTTTCTTTAACTTTTTCGCTACGTACAACGAAATTATTCTGCACTCTCTCAGTCTTTCAGTCTGATACCACTCTCACCCGAAAAATTGCTTTGCATACTATTCGAGCGCTTATTTTTCAAAAATCTCTGAGGACTTTTTCTGCTTTGTTTAATAACTCTGTAAAAACATCTAACACTTCTTGAAAATTGAATTCCATAATATCTGAAAGTTCTAAATAATCATTGTTATTTTGTGCATTGATTATACTGACAACTATATTTTGAACATTTTTAAGCTCTTCAGGTTCATAAAACTTTTCTCCTGTAAAATTCTTAGTTTGTTCAATAACATCTAACATCGCTTCTATACCTTCTGCAATACTCATCAGCATTTTATGTCCTTCATCGGTATTTAAAAGGACCTCTTTTGATACTTTTTCAAGATTTTCTTTAACTTTTTCAATATACTCATAAGATTGAGAAATTAACTCATTCAAAACTTTCTTTTTGGAACTAAATTCCAATTCAACTTCTTCTCCACCTTCAAAAAAAGCATCTTTTATTTCGTTATAGTAGTTTAAAGGAACTTCTTTTTCATTTATTTTGATATTTGTCAAAACACCTTGGGTTTTTTCAATGTAATCCTTTACCATTTCTTCAAAGTTTTTATACTTATCATGTGGGATATCCTTAGTTTCATTTTTTATACCTTTTATAGTTAATCGAATATTTTCATCATCTAACATCGAACTTTCATCTCCTTTTTATATACGTTTTTATTTTAATGAAAAGAAAAATAATTCATAATAATAAATTCAGACATTATATAATCGTCTAAAAATACAATTTCTTTAAAAAAAATAAATCCCTTTTTATAAGTGATATAATAAAAGAGTGAAAGTTTTATGAATAAATTGGGAGCTTTATTAAATACCGCTTTAAAAGCGAAGGATACTCCAAAAATAACATTAAAACAGGTGTTGAAAGAGAGGTAATTATTAATGTCTAACTCTAAAATCAGAAGAGAAAAACTTTTTAACATTTTGAAAGGTAACTATTTAATTATCTTTTGTTCTGGAAAAAGTCCTATAAAAAGTGCAGATGAAAGTTATGAATTTACTCCTAATAGGAATTTTTATTATTTTAGCGATTTAGATATAGAAAATGCTTTTTTAGTAATGCAAAAAGTGGATGGCCAGACTAACGAAAAACTCTTTATAGAAAGAAATGATCCAGTTTTAGCAAGATGGATAGGGGAAAAAGCGAGTAAAGAATTTTGTTCTCAAAAAAGTGGTTTAAAAGTAGAAGATGTACTTTTTCTTGATGAATTTATTAATTACCTTGGGAACACGTTATCAAGAAATGATATTGAAGAAGTATTTTTAAATCTAAAAAGAGTTGATTGGGAAAGCTCATCCAAAGAAGTAGAGATATCTAAGGAGATATCAAAGATGTTTCCATATATAATTATTAAAGATATTTCTAAAGTAATTTATGGATTACGAATGCTTAAAGATGAAGATGAAATAAAAAATATAAAATATGCGATTGAAATAACTAAGGATGCATTTTTAAATTTAATTAAAAATTCACAATCTGGAATGTATGAATATGAATTACAGGCTTACTTTGATTTTGTTTTAAGAAAGAATGGAGTAAAAGATTATGCTTTTAAACCAATAATAGCTTCTGGAATAAATTCAACCATTTTACACTATTCAGATAATAGTTCCAAAACAGAAGAAGGAGATTTGGTACTACTTGATTTAGGAGCACAATACAATTATTATAGTGCAGATATTTCTCGCACTTTTCCAATCAGTAGAAAATTTAATACACGCCAAAAAGATGTATACAATGTTGTGCTGACTACAATGAAAGAAATAGAACGTCAAGCAAGACCAGGTTTGACTCTTTTTGATTTAAATGAAATAGCAAAAAAGTGTTTAGCCGACGGATGTAAAAAGTTAGGTTTGATTGAATCTTCTAATGAATTATCTAATTACTATTTTCATTCTGTAAGTCATTTTTTGGGTTTGGATACTCACGATGTAGGGGATAAAAATACTGAATTAAAACCAGGAATGGTTATTACAAATGAGCCAGGTTTATATATAACTAAGGAAAAAATTGGTATTAGAATTGAAGATGATTTGTTAATAACAGAAGATGGGTGTGAGAACTTATCAAAAGATATACCGCGTGAGATAGAAGATATAGAAAAATTATGGAGTATGTAACCATGGTTATTTTAGGTATAGATCCTGGTTATGGTAGAATAGGGTTTGGAGTAATACAAAAAGTTGGTAACACTTTTAGTATGATAGATTATGGGGTTATATATACAGATAAAGATGCTAATTTACCCAAGAGATTATTAAAAATTAAAAAAGATATGAAAAGTTTGATAGATAGATATAAACCTGACGAATCTGCTGTGGAAGAGTTATATTTTTTTAAAAATGTTGCAACTGCAATTCAGGTAGGAGAAGCAAGAGGAGTTATTTTGGTTTCGTTGGAAGAAGAAAATATACCCATATTTGAGTACACACCTTTTCAAATAAAACAGGCAGTTACAGGTTATGGTAGGGCAGAAAAAGGTCAAATACAACGTGCTTTAAAATTGATCTTGAAATTAGAAAAGACTCCCACACCTGATGATGCATCAGATGCTTTAGCTGCAGCATTTTGCCATGCAAATTTTAGGAGGAATTTCAAAAATGCCAGATATTAAAGAGTTTTTATTGGAAAATATAGGATTTTTGCCATTTAATATCGATGGAAACATAAATATATACGATGATTTAGTGGAGATAAATTTAGAAACCCTTGATTCCAATAAAGATATAAATGAAGAAATTTTGAAAAGTTTTTTTGAGCGATTGTTGAAGAAAAAAACAAAGATATCATTTTCACATAATAAAAATCCTGAATATTTAATAGAAAACTGGCAAAACCTCGTAATAAAACATCCATTAAAGGATTATTTAAAATTTTTGCGTCCTGAATACACCGATGATCGCAAAATCATATTTAGGACATATTCTACGATTGTAAAGAATCGATTATTAAAAGAAAAAGAACAAATTGAAAATTTTATTTTTAAATATACAGGTGAAAATGTTTTTTTTGAAATTGTAATAGATGAAAACATTAGACCACAAGTTTCTAATAATTTTTCTGACTTTCAAAGTTATACACAAAATTACGAAAATAATGAAGAGGGTTTGCATTCTGGTGGTTCTAATGTTGTAATGGGAAAAGAAATTAAAAAGGTTCCTATGCCTTTGTCAATGCTTCCTTCAATTGAAGGAAGAGGAGTTGTAGTAACTGGTAAAATATTTAATAAAGAATACAATGAAAAAGGACCGGTTATTGCTTTATATATAACTGATAAAAAGAGTTCTTCAATAATAAAGGCTTTTTACAACGTGGCTTCTTTGTTGAATGAAAATATTTCGATTGGAGATAATCTAACAGTTGAGGGAAATATTTTTTACGATTCATTTAGTAACGAATTTGTTATTAAGCCAGTGAGTGTGGAAAAATTAAATGAAAATCCTTTTGAAAGAAAAGATACTTTTCCAAGAAAAAGGGTAGAACTGCATGTACATTCGAAATTAAGTGCTATGGAAGGGTTGCTTGATATAGATGATATAGTCAAACAGGCTAAAAAATGGGGATATGATTCAATAGCTATTACCGATACCGGCGTTGTTCAAAGTATACCTGATTTTTACGACAAAGCTACAGTTAATAATATAAAGCCTATTTTTGGAATGGAAGCTTATGTTATTGACGAATTTGTAAATATCATTAATTTACTTAAAGAAGATAAAAAGATCAACGAACCAGAATACGTAGTGTTTGATTTAGAGACAACCGGCTTAGAACCTGCTTTAAATGAGATTATTGAAATAGGTGCTGTAAAAATTAAAGATATGAAAATAGTTTCAAGGTTTCATAGTTTAATTAAACCTAAAAAGTCTATATCGAGTTTTACTACTCATATCACAGGAATAACAAATGAGATGTTAGAAAATGAAAAAACTATAGAAGAAGTGTTACCCAAATTTTTAAGTTTTATTGAGAACACTGTTTTGGTTGCCCATAATGCTGATTTTGATTACAGATTTATAAGAGAATGGGTTAAAAAGGTTTATAATGAGCATTTTGAGCAGACTTATATAGACACTTTGGCACTTTCGAAATCTCTGTTAAATTTAAAAGGATATTCGTTGGATAAAGTAGTTGAAGAATTACAACTTGGTAATTTTGAACATCATAGGGCTCATGAAGATGCCAATGTTACTGCCTTAGCATTCTTAAAACTTTTGGAGATGGCAAAAAAGAAGAAAGTTGAGAAACTATCGGAATTAGAAAGATTGAAAAAATTTATTGATTATAAGAGAATTAGGCCGACTCATATGACGATTTTAGTAAAAAATAAAGTAGGATTAAAAAATTTATATAAACTTGTTTCAAACTCTCATGTTAAATATTTTTACCGAGTTCCAAGAATACTTAAAAGTGAATTGTCTCAAATGAGAGAAGGTTTATTGATAGGAAGTTCAGCAGAAGAAGGAGAAATTATCGAAGCTTACCTAAGAGGTGCTTCACATGATGAAATAATCGAAATAGCTAAATTTTACGATTATATAGAACTTTTACCCGTAGATTCCCTTGAAGTTAGTAAAAATATTTCAGAAGATCAAATAATAAAAATTTATAAATCAATATATGATATAAGTCAAGAACTGAATATGCCTCTTGTAATGGTATCAGATGCACATTATCTTGATAAAGAAGATATTGTTTATCTTAATACTTTAAGATTTGCTGATAAAAGGAAGATAATTAATGCAAACAAATATTTAAGAACAACCGATGAATTAATAGATGAAGCAAAAAGAATATTTGGAAATGAAGAAGTGGCAGAAAATATAGTAATAAAAAACACAAATGAGATAGCTCAACAAATTGAAATTATCAAACCTTTGTCTAAGAAATTAAACCCTCCAAAAATAGAAAATGCAGAGAATGAAGTTAGAGAAGCAGCTATTAAACGTGCATATGAGATATATGGCAACCCTTTACCAGCAATTGTTGAAAAAAGGTTAGAAAGAGAATTAGATTCTATAATAAAACATGGTTATTCTGTTCTATATCTTATTGCGGAAAGGATTGTCAAAAAATCCATTGAAGATGGCTATTTGGTAGGATCCCGTGGTTCTGTTGGGTCTTCTTTTGTAGCTACTATGCTTGGTATAACTGAAGTTAATCCTTTGCCCCCTCATTATATATGCCCAAACTGCAAACATACTGAGTTTTTCGAGGATGGCTCATACGGTTGCGGATATGATTTGCCATCTAAGAAATGTCCAAAATGTGGAAGTGAATTAAATAAAGATGGTCAATCTATACCTTTTGAAACTTTTATGGGGTTTGAAGGAGATAAGATACCTGATATTGATTTGAACTTTTCAGGCGATTATCAAGCAAAAGCTCATCAATTTATTGAGCAAATGTTTGGAGAAGACCATGTATTTAGAGCAGGTACAATATCAACTATAGCAGATAGAACTGCTTTAGAGTTTGCAAGGAAATATTGTGAAAATTCAGGTATTTTAAAAAATTCAGAGATTATTAGAATAGCAAATTCCATCACAGGTGTTAAAAGAACTACTGGACAGCATCCTGGAGGATTGATGATAGTACCAAAGGATAAAGAAATATATGATTATACACCAATTCAATATCCTGCTAACGATTCTAAAGCGGAAATTCAAACTACTCATTTTGATTACCACGTTATTCATGATGATTTGGTCAAATTGGATGCGCTTGGACATGATGATCCTACATTTATAAAGATGATGAAAGATTTAACTGGTGTAGATCCCATGAGTATACCCATGGACGATAAGAAGACACTTAGTTTATTTTCATCAACTAAAGAACTTAAAATAGATCTAAAAGATGAATTGGGAACAACTGTTGGTACACTTGGTATTCCTGAATTTGGTACCACATTTGTTAGAAGAATGCTTGAAGATACAAGGCCAAAAAGTTTTGCTGAATTGGTTAGAATTTCTGGATTGTCTCATGGAACAGATGTTTGGGCAGGTATCGCAAAAAATTGGATAGATAACAATGTTGCTTCTTTGAACGAAGTTATAGCTTGTAGAGACGATATTATGAATTACCTTTTAACTAAAGGAGCTGAACCAAAACAAGCTTTCTCTATTATGGAAAAGGTTAGGAAAGGTAAAGGAATAGATAAAAGCGATGAAGAATTAATGAGGAATTTAAAAGTTCCAGAATGGTTTATTGTATCCTGCCAAAAAATCAAATATCTCTTCCCAAAAGCTCACGCAGCAGCTTATGTTAGTATGGCATTTAGAATAGCTTGGTTTAAAGTATACTACCCGTTAACATTTTATGCTACCTATTTTACTGTAAAAGGTGATGAATTCAATTTAAAAGTTATATTTTCTGGCAAAGAAGCTATCAAAAAAAGAATTTATGAATTACGCACTAACGATTTGGATGTTCGAAAGAAAAATGAAATGACCGTTTTAGAGTTGGCATTAGAGATGATGATGAGAGGTTTCAAGTTTAAAATGGTTGATTTGTATAAATCTGATTCCAAAAGATTTATTATTGAAGAAGAGTCTCTTCTTGTACCATTTATCAAAATACCTAATTTAGGAGAAAAGGCTGCAGAAAGGATTGTAAAAACAAGAGAAGAAGGATTCAAATCTATAGAAGATTTTATAGCCAAAACAGGATGTAATAAAACCAATATCGAATCTTTGAAAGCACTTGAAGTACTTAAAGATTTACCAGAAACAAATCAAATCTCTTTATTTGGGAGATAAAAACTATGGAAGGTTGGTTAACTTTTCAGGAATTACACAGAATAACTAAATTTGTTGATGCTTTCTGTGGAACGGTAGAACCTTCTTTCAGGAATGTATATTTTTATTATGACAAAGGTTTAAAAATTTATGCTACTGATGGATGTGCCAAACTCTATTTAAGTGCAACTAAAGAATTTTTACCTTTCGATGGTATAGCTTCAATACCTGTTCAATATATAAAAGGAATTATCAAAGGTACTAAGTCCAATGAAAATTCTTTAGTAAAAATATCTTTAGAAGATAAAGAAATGATATTCGAAATTGAAGGGATGAGATTAAATAGCAAAATAGAAAAAGAGGAAGCAATTAGTATCGAAACATCGGGAGAATCCGTTGTTATTAGTAAAAAGGAATTAGGTTACTTTATTGATAAATTGGACTTTGTTTCAGCTTCTGCTAATGAAGGGGACATTATAGATATACTTACACATGACAAAAAAATTGTTTTTGGCTATCTTTCAGATTATTACAAGTTAAACACTTTTTATTCTGAAACGAAAGTTGATTTTCATCGAGAAATTCCTTTTATTTCTGCACGACATATTGTTAAAGCGTTAAATCAACTTAAAAAAAGTAATATTCTTGAATTAGGAATTGACAAATATAACATAATTCTTAGAAACCCTGGGGTATTAATAAAAGTATGCTCTTCTAAGCCGTCATTTTCAAAAAATATATTGATTTTTGAAAAATTCATAGAACAAGTCGATATGAATACAAAAGATTTAAAAAATGTTCTAAGTAAATTATATTCAACTTTTTCAGAAAGTAACATTGCTTATTTAGTTTTAAAAGAGAATAATAGTTATATATATAAAGAAGAAAAGAATGCGAGAATATCTTTTAAGTTACCTTATAGCTTTCAAAATCAATATTTAGTTCCTATACACGTAAGAAAATTGAGATCTATTTTAGCAAGAATGGATGATCATATTAAGATTTATTTAAATGAAAAAACAATGTTGTTAGAAGACTCGAAAAATAGTAAAAAAGCCATTTTTTTAGTCCAAGAATTTATAAAAAAATAATTTATTAAACAGATTGTATTTGAAAAATTAACTTTTGAAATTAAAATGGATTCAGGAAAGGAAGGAATAAATGCCTGAAAGAAACAAAGGTTTAATTTACATGTGGATATGTATTATCGCATGGGGGACTTCTTTTATTGCAACTAAAGTAGCTGTTGAAGTAATACCTCCCATTTTTTTGGGATTTTTAAGGTTTGCTATAGCTTCTATTATCTTAGTAATTTTTGTACGGAAAGATATAAAATATACTAAAAAAGAAAGAATAAGTTTAATCTTTGCAGGTTTTTTTGGAATAACTACTTATTTTATAGCTGAAAACAGTGCATTGTCTTTTACAACAGCGACAAATACATCGCTTATAGTTTCTTCAACTCCTATATTCTTTTTGATAGTAAACGATTTGATTGAGAAAAAATTTTCTTCAAAAATTAGATATTTCGGAACAACCATAGGATTTATAGGAGTTACCGTACTAATTTTAAACGGGACTTTTGTTTTAGAATTAAATCCTTTAGGAGATTTAATTGCATTTGGTGCCGTTTTTTCTTGGATTTTATATACTTTATTTTTGGAAAAAATTAAAGATCGAGATGAAGGAATTATTACAAGAGATTTAACTATGTATGGCACATTGTTTTTTATACCATTTCTATTTTTAGAAAAAAATACTTTACCCGGCTGTCCAATTTATCAACTTTGGTTGAAACCCTCTATAATTATCTCATTATTGTTTTTAGGTATTGTGTGTTCTTCAATCGCTTACTTTTTATGGATGAAAGCAATAAAAGTATTAGGAAGTCGAACAGTCACGAGTAGTTTGTTTTTAATCCCTATAGTGACTGTAATTGCTGATTCTATTCTTTTAAAAAACTTTCCGAATGTTTATTCTTTGATAGGAGCAACTTTAATATTGTTAGGAAATTATATTGCCGAGAGAAAAAGTTAACAATATTTAAAATAAACATATCTTAATTGAAAAAAATATCCTTTATAATGGGATTGAGAAAGTTGATAAATTTTGTTATATTATATATAATATATATTTCTCCGGGGAGAGTGAAAAGAAGTGAAATATTTGGTGAACTTTGCTAAGGATTTTGGTAGAATATTTAGATATTTAAATCAAGATTTAGAAATGTATTTAAAGAAAGATCCAGTTGCCAAAAGTAAGTGGAAAGTATTTTTTACTTCTGTTTCTTTTCATGGATTAATGGCATATAGGTTTGCTAATTTCTTTTATAGATATAAAATCTATCCTTTGGCATATTTTATATATGTTTTAAGTAAGGTTTTTCATTCGATGGATATACATCCTGCGGCTTTGATAGAGCCTGGAGTGGTTATAGATCATGGTTTTGGAGTAGTAATAGGAGAAACTGCCAGTGTTGGCAGTGGTACTTTAATCTATCATGGAGTTACTTTGGGAGCAAAACATGTAACAACAGGGAATCGGCATCCTATTGTAGGTAAAAATGTGATGATTGGAGCAGGAGCAAAAATTTTGGGAAGGATATACATAGGAGATGACTCTGTTATAGGTGCAAATTCGGTTGTTTTGATGGATGTTCCACCAAAATCTGTAGCAGTAGGTGTACCAGCAACTATAAAGAAGATTAATTGCCCATCTTCTACTTTTTATGAATTAGAAAATAATATTAACTCGGATTTTGTTATATAATATAATATTTACTATAGTCTGATTTTATCTTAAAGACTTATCTTATCTGTGAATAAATTAGAGATTTTAAAAATGAAGGTCTTCGGAAAATAATATTTTGATTTAAAATAGGTTTATGACAAAAAAATAGGGATTTTATATATGAGGATTTTTTAAAAACAGACTTTTGGATTTAAAGTTGGGTCTAAAGCGGAACCATCACCTCTCTTTCACTACCTATAGCGAAGAAATTAAAGAGATTCATAGTTAGTAAGTATTAGATAAGGACTTTGAAAAAAATAATTTTCAGAAAATGAAGTTTTGAATTTATAGCGAGGCCAGGGCGGAGCTCTCACCTCTTTTTCACTACATATAGCAAAGAAGTTAAAGAGATTCATAGTTAGTAAGTATTAGAATTACGGAAGTATTTTTGAAAAAATTTAAAACTAAAATATTGGCAAAATTTATGTTTTGAAATTTCTAAAGTAGGTAGAGAATAGATTAAAAGGAGGATTTTTCTTTGATTTATACTGCAATAGGTAATACTCCTATAATTACTTTGTCAAGACTTATTGAACCGGGAAGGGTTTTTGTAAAATTAGAAAAGAACAATCCAGCTGGGAGTGTAAAAGATAGACCAGCTTTTTTTATGATTAAACATGCAGAAATTAATAACCAGCTGAATGATACACAAAACATCATAGTTGAACCTACAAGCGGAAATACTGGCATAGCTTTAGCTGCTATTGGTAGAAGTAAAGGTTATAGAGTAATACTCACGATGCCTGAAAGCATGAGTGAAGAAAGAAGAAAGATTTTAAAATTATTAGGTGCAGAGTTGATTTTAACTCCTGCTGATCAAGGAATGAAAGGAGCTATAAGCAAGGCTTTAGAAATAGTTCAAGAAACTAAAGGTTTTATGCCGAATCAATTTTCTAATCCAGCAAATCCTTATGCTCATGAAGTTACAACTGGACCTGAAATAATAAGACAGATGGATTATTCATTGGATGCTTTTGTTGCAGGAGTTGGAACTGGTGGTACTATTACCGGTGTTGCAAGGTCCCTTAAGAAGTTAGTTCTAGATTGCGTTAGAATTGTGGCTGTTGAACCACAAAATTCATGTGTGATTTCGGGAGGTCAACCAGGAAAGCACAAAATTCAAGGAATAGGAGCAGGTTTTATTCCAGATAATTTAGATATTAATTTAGTAGATGAAGTAGTACAGATTAATGATGAGGAAGCGTTTGAAATGACAAACATGTTAGCAAAGGAAGAGGGATTATTCGTAGGAATTTCTTCTGGAGCTAACATAGCAGCTGCAATAAAAGTTGCAAATAGATTAGGTAAAGGTAGAAAAGTAGTTACTATAGCGCCAGATAGCGGTGATAAATATATGAGTATGTTAGATTAAAATTAACAATGATTTGATAGAATAAAGATAAATAACAAGTTTAATAGGCGGATTTTATAATTTCTAAAGATAGTGAGTTTAATGTAGTAGGAGGAATAATAAATGCCAGAAAAATATTGTTCGTTTTGTGGTAAACCTTCTAGTCAAGCTGGAGCTTTGGTCGCTGGGCCAAATGGGATATACATATGCGATGAATGTATAGATCTTTTTGGTGAGTTAGTAGAGGAAAATAAGAATAAAGCAGATCAAGAAAAACAAAAAAGTGTTAAAACTCTGCCTACACCTCAAAAGATTAAATCAGAGTTAGATAAATACGTTATAGGTCAAGAAAAAGCCAAAAAGATAATATCGGTTGCTGTTTATAATCATTATAAAAGAATATTTTCTAGTAAAAACATTACCGAAGTAGAATTAGACAAATCAAACGTATTATTGATAGGCCCTACAGGAACAGGTAAAACATTAATCGCTCAAACCTTGGCAAAAATTTTGGAAGTACCTTTTGCTATTGCAGATGCCACAACTCTTACGGAAGCGGGCTATGTAGGGGAAGATGTTGAGAACGTTATTTTAAGACTTTTGCAAGCTTGCGATTTTGATGTGCAAAGGGCTGAAAAAGGAATCATATATATAGATGAAATCGATAAAATCGCCAGAAAGTCGCCTAATCCTTCAATAACACGAGACGTCTCTGGTGAAGGAGTTCAACAAGCGCTTTTGAAGATTGTTGAAGGAACTATTGCGAATGTTCCTCCACAGGGAGGTAGAAAACACCCATATCAAGAGTTTATACAAGTAGATACATCTAAAATTCTTTTCATTGTTGGAGGAGCATTTGATGGATTGACAGATATAATAAAACATCGAATAAAGGATTCTTCTTTAGGATTTGGTGCAGATATAAAAAGTAATAGCAAGCAAAGAGAAGGAGAACTGTTAAATAATATTATACAAGATGATTTAATAAGATATGGTTTAATTCCTGAGTTTGTTGGAAGATTTCCTGTGATCGCTACTCTTGAAGATCTAGATGAAAATGATTTGATTAGAATTGCAACGGAACCTAAAAACGCTTTATTGAAACAATATGAAAAAATGCTCGAATTGGAAGGTATAGAACTTGAAGTTACTGAAGGAGCTTTAAAAGTTATAGCTTCAAAGGCTCTTAAAAGAGGAACAGGTGCAAGAGCACTAAAAACAATATTTGAAGAAATAATGCTTGATATAATGTATGAAGCACCTGAAATGAAGAATAAAATCAATAAAATAGTTGTTGATGAAGATGTTGTTACAAACAAAAAACCAGCTTTGCAAAGAAAGGAGACGGCTTAGTATAGAAAAGAAACCTATAATATTTGCTATCGAGACTTCTTGTGATGAGACTGCAGTTTCAATTTTGAAGGGTCACAATGAGTTGCTTTCTAATTTAGTAGTGTCTCAAATAGATATTCATAAAGATTTTGGAGGAGTTGTCCCTGAAATTGCAGCGAGAAAACACGTGGAGTTTCTTTATCAGTTGAGTTTAAAAGCATTTGAAGAAGCACAAATTGAACCTACACAACTAAATGCAATAGCTGTGTCTTATGGTCCAGGTTTAATAGGTTCTTTACTTATAGGAACAAGTTTTGCAAAAGGAATGTCGATATCTTTAAATATTCCGTTAATCGGTGTAAATCATTTAGTAGGACACATATATGCAAATTTTCTTGATTTTCCTGAATTAAAACCGCCTTTTGTTACATTGTTAGTTTCTGGCGGTCATACGATGATTTTATTGGTTAAAGATTACTTTGATTTTGAGATAATAGGTGAAACTAGAGATGATGCAGCTGGTGAAGCTTTTGACAAAGTGGCTCGAATATTAAATTTAGAATATCCAGGTGGGCCTATAATAGATCAGATAGCAAAGTCCGGTAAGAGTATCTATAAATTTCCAAAACCTTTGTACAACGTTGGTTATGATTTTTCTTTCTCGGGATTGAAAACTGCTGTATTGTATTTTGTAAAAGATTCAAGAAAAGCAAAGATTGAAGATATTGCAGCATCTTTTCAAGAAGCAATAATAGATACTCTTGTTCATAAAGTTACGAAATATGCTCTAAAATCCGGAATAAAAGATGTTGTTATAGCTGGTGGAGTCGCATCTAACTCCCTCTTGAGAAAAAAACTGAATACTTATAGAGATGAACTGAATATTTATTATCCTCAACTCAAATATTGTACAGATAACGCAGCAATGATAGCAAGAGCTGCTTATGAGAAGTACCAAAGAAATATGTTCGATGATTTAGATTTAGACGTTGAACCAAATTTAGGATTATCCAAAGTATAGACAAATTAATAGTTGACGAGATTATTATAATATGATATAATAAGTCTCGGTTATAAGTTAATAGAACTAATGGAGAGATGGCCGAGTGGTCGAAGGCGCACGCCTGGAGAGCGTGTGACGGTTAAAAGCTGTCCGTGGGTTCAAATCCCACTCTCTCCGCCAATTAAAATAAAAAATGCTGGGTAAAACCAGCATTTTTTATTTTACTACTTCTCTCATTCCAGCTTCTATAGCTTTTAAGTTAAGTTTTAAAAGATCTTTTTTCTTACCGATTAATTTTCTTTCTAAAGCTTCTTTTATAGAATCATGAGAAACAGCTTCTGTTGCTTTTAAGTAAGCGCCTAACATTACCATGTTTAGAATTTTGGGGTTTCCTATTTCATCGGCTATTTCGCTTGCAGGGATTTTAATAACGTGAATATCTTTTCTCGATGGTTTTCTATCTATAACTGATGAATTAATAAATAGTAATCCTTCTTCTTTTAAATTTTTTTCAAATTTAAGCATAGATGGTATATTAAAGGCAACGACTTCTGTGGGTTCATCTAATACGGGAGAAGCTATATATTCATCAGAAATTATGACTGTACAGTTTGCCGTTCCACCCCTCATTTCAGGGCCATAAGAAGGGAGCCACGTTGTATATTTTCCATCAATCATTGCAGCTAAAGATAATATCTGACCAAAAAGCATAACTCCTTGACCTCCAAATCCAGCTGCTATCAAACCGTGATAACACATATTAAACACCTCCAAATTATTTTTTATTTTGGAAAAACTCATATAAAAAAGAAATTATTTATCCGACTTTGTCAATGAATACACCTAATGGGTATTCTTTAACCATATTTTCCTCTAACCATTTCATCGATTCAATAGGGGTTAATCCCCAATTAGTCGGACATGTCGATAATATTTCAACTAACCCAAAACCAATATTATTAATTTGTGCTTGAAATGCTTTCTTAATATATTTTTTTGTTTTAAGGACATCTTGAGGCGTAGTTACTTTTGTCCTGGCCAAAAAAGCCACACCTCTTAATTCTTTTAAGACCTCTGAAACTCTAATCGGGTAACCGTCTTTTGTTTCGTCTCTTCCATACGGAGTTGTAGTAGTTTTCATACCAAGTAGCGTAGTTGGAGCCATTTGTCCACCAGTCATTCCGTATATGGCATTGTTTATAAAAATTGTAGTTATTTTTTCACCTCGGTTTGCTGCATGAATTATTTCAGCTGTGCCAATAGCAGCTAAGTCACCGTCTCCTTGATAAGTGAAAACAATATTTTGTGGTCTCGCCCTTTTTATTCCAGTTGCAACAGCAGGAGCTCTTCCATGTGCCGCAACTGTCCCATCAACATCAAAAAAGTCGTAAGCAAAAACCGAACAACCTACTGGTGCAACCATGATAGTTTTTCCTTGAATATTTAATTCATCTATTACTTCAGCAATTAATCTATGAGCGATTCCGTGATGACATCCTGGACAATAAGTAAATTCTTTTTCACTTAAAGAAACTGGTGTTTTAAATCTTTCGGTATAAGTAGACATTTTTTCACCACCCTTAGTTAAATTAACTCCATTAGTTTAGCCAGGATTTCTCCTGGTGTAGGGACGATTCCACCCATCCTTCCATAAAATTCAACAGGTCTTTTACCATTTATTGACAGTTTAACATCCTCAATCATTTGACCAGAACTCATTTCAACTGCAAAAAATAACTTCGCTGTTTTACTCCATTTTTCAAGTTCTTCATAAGGAAAAGGCCACAAACTTATTGGTCTGAAAACACCTGCTTTAACCCCTTTTTCTCTTGCCTTATCAGCGACGGATTTTACTATTCTTCCCATAGTACCGTATGCTACTATTACTATTTCTGCATCATTTAATTTGTACTCTTCATATAGTTTCTCACTTTCTGTTATCTTTTTATATTTTTGATGACGATTTAAATTCATTTTTTCTAAATTTACAGGATCTAAATCGAAAGAAGATACCCTATGTGGGGCTCTTTCATTGTTTGTTCCAATTAACGCCCAACTGGAATGATCGTTCAAATCATCTAAATTTCTAAAATCCGGGAAAGATACTGGCTCCATCATTTGTCCTAATAAACCGTCTGTCAATATTAAAACAGGAATTCTATATTTATCGGCAACATCAAAAGCATGAGAGGTTAATTCAACGGCTTCTTGGAGAGATTCTGGACTAAGAACAACAAGTTTGTAATCTCCATGGCCTCCACCTTTAGTTGCTTGAAAATAATCCGATTGCGCAGGTTGTATATCTCCTAAACCTGGTCCACCGCGAACAACATTTACAAAGACACAAGGTAATTCAGCACCAGCTATATATGAGATACCTTCTTGCATCAAAGAAAATCCTGGAGAAGAAGTTGAAGTCATTACTCTTTTTCCTGTACTTGCAGCTCCATAAATCATGTTGACAACAGCAACCTCACTTTCAGCTTGTAAAAAAGTTCCATTTACTTCTGGAAGTCTTCTTGCCATATATTCTGTTAATTCACTTTGAGGAGTAATAGGATATCCGAAGTAAAGTCTGCATCCGGCTCTTATAGCGGCTTCAGCTATTGCCTCAGTGCCTTTAACTAAAATCTTTTCAGTTTTTTCCATTATTATCAACTCCTTAACTTCGTGCTTTTTCTAAAACTTTTACGGTAATACATACATCAGGACACATTTGATAACAAAAACCACATCCTATGCAACTTTCTATATTTTTAACGGTACTTGGATGGTATCCTTTACTATTAAATTTTTTCGAAGATTCAAGAACATTTTTTGGACATACTTCGATACATAATCCGCAACCTTTGCATCTTTCTTCGTTGATTTCAATAAGAAACCTTCGTTCGCTCATGATGCTACCTCCATTCTTCATAAATTCATGGAGTTTCCTATTAAAATAGTCCATAATTTTCAAAAAATCTTTTTATTACGAATTTTTCAAATTTGGTATCTACAATTTTTTCTAATTTTTCAGAAACAGCGGTGAATGCTATAGGAACGTTTATTTCTTTGGAAACTGATTCAATAATATCTTCTCCTTCTTTGATAATTTCGGGAGTAGTTTCATTTTGAATGTTTGAATTAATAACAAGGTAATCTATTTTAGTTCTTACAAGAGATTCTAAGATATAAAAATACTTCTTAATATTTTCTTTATTTTCTGTAAAGGGTCTATGGGTATTTACAACAAAATAGACTGCATTTTTTGATTGAATAAGGAAGTTTCTCAACGAACCTAAAACAGTCGCGCCTTCTTCGTTTCCACCAACATCCAGGACGGTTTTAAATTCCGGATTTGCTATATATCCTCCAACTTCTCTTGATATTATAGGCACGTCAGCATGTAAATATTTTTCAGGAGGAGTTATTACTTTTATATTTAAGTTATTTAATTCATCCTTTTTATCTCTTACTCTAAAATAAGGACTTATTACATCGATATCAGCTATAGCAACATTTTTGTACTCCTTTTTTAATTTTAAAGCCATATTTAAAGAAATTTCTGTTTTTCCAGAACCAAACATTCCTATAAAAATATGTACATTATAATTTTTCATGATATCTCTTAGCATATAGTTACCTCTTTTAATATTCTTTTACAGTTTCTTCGCCTTTCAATACTCTCAACGCTGCCATAGCTAAGGCTTTTTCTTCGTTTCCTCCAGGAAATACGTAGACAGGAGCTATAAATTCAATTTTTTCTTTAATCCAAGGAACAAGATACTCTTTTTCATGAGCTAAACCACCAGTTAAAATTATTGCATCTATATCAAACTCTAAAATAGCTGACATTTTGCCTATCCATTTCACAATTTGATGAGCCATTGCCGAATAAACAACTCTTGCGTATTCATCTCCATTTTTTATTCTTTTGACAACTTCTCTCGCATCATTTGTTCCTAAGTAAGCAACAAGTCCACCTTTACCTTTAATAAGCTTTTTTATTTCATCTTGAGTATACATTCCTGAATAACAAAGATCAATGAATCCTGTTAAAGGTAAAGTTCCAGATCTTTCAGGAGTAAAAGGGCCATCTCCATCTAAAGCATTGTTTACATCTACAACTCTACCTTTTTTATGAGCTCCAATTGAAATACCTCCACCCATATGTACAACTATGAGATTACTTTCTTCATACCTTTTTTGTAATTTTTGGCATAAGTTTCTCGCAACCGCTTTTTGATTTAATGCATGGAAAATAGATTTTCTTTGAAAGTCTGGATGGCCTGAGATTCTGGCTATATCTTCCATTTCATCTACCACTACAGGATCTGCAATAAACGATTCTACTCCGATACTTTTAGCAATTGAAAAGGCTATTAAAGCTCCTAAATTTGATTCGTGTTCTCCATACGTAGCATTTTTTAATTCATGTATCATTTTTTGATTAATCTTGTAAGTGCCTCCAGGGATAGGTTTTAATAGCCCTCCTCTCCCAATTATTGCCGAAAAAATTGATAAATTGTATCCTTCTTTATCTAAGACGTTCAAAATTATGTTTTTTCTAAATTCATATTGATCAGCAACAGTTTTAAATGTTTTTAATTCTTCAACATCGTGGTCAATAACTTTTTTCAACACTTCTTTTTCGTCGTAATAAATTGCTATTTTTGTGGATGTAGATCCTGGGTTTATAACAAGTATATAAAACATATTATTACCTCGCTTTAAGACATAAGAATAGATAAAGCCATTGCATTGAGTTTTGATTCGTCAGAATCGGCACGTGAAGTTAATACTACAGGTTTCTTGCCACCTATTATAGAACTTGCCAATTTAGCGTTTGCAAAATATACAAGGGTTTTGTATAGAATGTTGCCAGCTTCTATATTAGGGACAATTAAAATATCAGCATCGCCTGCTACTTCACTGATTATTCCTTTATGAATTGCTGCTTCTTTGGATATAGCGTTGTCCATAGCAAAAGGTCCATCTACTATACAACCTTTTATTTGACCTCGCCTATTCATTTGAGTTAAAATCGCAGCATCTAAGGTTACAGGCATTTTGGGATTAACTTGTTCTAAAGCACCTAAAATAGCTACTTTTGGACGTTCTATCCCTAATCTTTGGGCTACTGATACCGCATTATTTATAATGTCTATTTTCTGTTCAAGAGTTGGTGCAATAATCATTCCTGCATCAGAAATAATCAATAGCTTGTGATAATTGGGAATTTCAAACACACATACTAAATTCATAGTTTTTCCAGTTTTTAAATTATATTCGTCTTTTAAATAAATAGAAAGAATTTCTGCTGTTGTGAGTTTTCCTTTCATTGGTAAATCGGCCTGCCCATTTACAACTGCTTCTATAGCACCTTTAGCTGATTCCAATGGACTTTTGGAATCTATTATTTCGACGTCTTTCAGATCTAAATTATTTTCTTGAACTATTTTTTCAATCTTTTGTTTGTCTCCAAACAGTATAAAATCACATAAATTTATTTCTTTAGCTTTTTGAACAGCTTTCAATACAACATCGTCTTCTGCGGCAGCGACCGCGATCTTTTTCTTTTTGCTTTCTTTCTTAACTTGTTCTAAAATATCTTCTATTTTTATGATTTTCATAATATTTTTTCTCCCTCCCATTCCAAGACTTTTTCTTCATTGTTTAAAATTCTTAAAGCTCCATTAGCAAGTCCTTGCATTTCGTAAGCGCCAGGATAAACCATAATAAGTCCGAGTTTAAATATTCTTTTTTTGATCATATCTACAAAATAATTGCTTTGAGCCATGCCTCCTGTAATTATTATTGCATCAATATTTCCTCCTAAAATTGCTGCCATTGCACCTATTTCTTTTGAAATTTGATAGGCCATAGCTTCTACAATTAATTTAGTATAATTATCATGTTCAGCTTGTAATAAAGCATCTCTTAAACTACTTGTTCCAAGATATGCGAATAAACCACCTTTTCCAACATATCTTGCCTTCATTGCATTTTTAGAAAACTGCTCTTTGTTTTTAAAAATCCATTTTAAAAGATCTCCCATTGGCAATTCACCACTTCTTTGGGCACTAAAAGGGCCTTCATCGCTTGCATTGTTAACATCTATCATCATGCCTTTTCTTTGAGCTCCTACAGAAATTCCACCACCTAAATGTGTAATAACAAAATTACAGTCGTAATAATTCTTGTTTAGTTCTTTTGCTGCAAATCTTGCAACCATTTTCATATTTAAAGCGTGAAATAAACTATTTCTTTCAAGATTTGGTATGCCAGAAATTCTTGATTCTGGAATAAATTCATCTACTGAGATAGGATCTGTTATATATACAGGAGGTTTATTTAAACTGTTTGCTGAAAGTTCATAAGCTATTACTGCAGCTAAATTAGAAGCATGTTCTAATTTTGAATGATTTTTTAAATATTCAACCATACTTTCATTTACCAAATATGTTCCACTTTTCAAAGGGGGAAGTATTCCTCCACGTGCTGCAATTGCGTTTAATTCATCGATAGAAATATTATGTTTTTTCAAAAAATTTAAAATAGCTTTTTTTCGAAAAGGTAATTGATCCATTATCTTTTCGCATCTTTCTATTTCGTATATATTATGTTCTATAGTTTCTTCAACGATAGATTTTTCATCTTCAAAAATAGCAACTTTTGTTGAGGTTGATCCTGGATTTATTACCAAAATTCTTTTCATGGAAAATCCCCCTGTTATTTAACTTTTTTATAATCTTCAACAACTGACCTTAACCTTCTGATTCCTTCTTTTATTTCATCATGGGAAGGCAAACAAAATGACAACCTCATATGATTCTTCTCTATTTCGTTTACATAGAAAGATTCTCCTGGAACATACAAAACACCTTTTTTTCTAGCTATTTCAAACATTTCCATCGTGTTTGTAGATTCATCAAAAGTAAGCCAAATGAATAATCCTCCTTCAGGTTTTGTCCAACTTACTTTTGATGTGTTTTCGAACTCAACTTTTAAAGCTTCTAACATCGTATCTTTTTTTGACTTATATAACTTTAAAGATGGTTCTAATTCTTTAATAATGTCGTGATTTTCTAAATATCTTGCCGCTATTCTTTGCGTTAAAGAAGGACAACATAAATCTGCACTTTGCTTAGCTATAGTAAATTGTCTTATCAATTCTTTTGGGCCAATAATTATTCCTATTCTCAACCCTGGAGATAATATTTTTGAAAATGTATTCAATAAGAGCGTTCTTTCAGGATTCATAGAATAAATATTCGGTAATTTTTCTCCTTCAAACCTTAAATATCCGTAAGGATCATCTTCAACTATCAAAAAGTTATATTCTTTAGATAATTCAGATAACTTTTTTCTTTTTTCTAAGGACATTGTTACACCTGTAGGATTTTGAAAATTAGGAACGACATATACGAATTTTAATTTTTCAATTTCATGTTTATTTTTAAGTTCTTTTAATTTTGCTTCAAAAAATTCTAAATCCATTCCATCTTCTTTTATAGGAATTTCTAAAAACTTCGGAAAACTTTGTTTGAAAGCATTAGCTGCTCCTAAGTATACAGGTTTTCCTACCGCACAATAAGATTCTTCGTCAAGCAGTACCATGCTGATTAAATGTAAAGCTTGTTGAGATCCTACAGTAATAAGCATATTGTCGTAATTTAGCCAATCAATATGTTCGTGTTTTTCGAGTAATTTTATGTACTGTTTTTTTAATTCATTATCTCCTTCAGTTGTAGCATATTGAAGAGTAAATTTATATTCATCTTTTAAAACTTTCAAAGAAATTTCAGCTAATTCGTTTCTTGGAAATGTTTCTGGATCTGGCACACCTCCCCCAAAAGATATTATGTTTGGGTTGGCAGCATCTTTTAACAATTCTCTAATAATATTAGATTTCATACTCTTTGTAACCTTAGAAAATTTATTTTCAAATTCCATATCGCCTTTCCTCCTTTTTTGTAAAAAATACATATTATCTTTAGAAATTTTAAAACTTAAGCTTTATCGATATTTAAATTCAGGACATTGTTCAAGAGAAAATTCTTGTTTCTAAAGTCTCAGTGAGAGATTATTCCTTTTTTATAACCCCATTTTAATTATAAATTAAATATACCTTAAAAGTCAAAACCGATTAGAAAAGATTAGAGGCAATGAGAGGAGAATAGAAGCAATTAAAACTGATATGAAAAAAATTTCATGAAAAATATTTCATGGTAAAAAATAAATAAAAAATCCTCTTAAAAAAGAGGATTTTAGTTAGATCTTTATTAAATTTTAATTCCTTATTAAGATTCTTGCTGTTGATATTTCTTTTCAAACTTTTCAGGAAGATTTTCTGATTCCCTCAATTCTTTTAACGCTTTTCTGAACTGTATTGTGAACAATGAGACTGTAACTATGACGGCTACTGTATCTGATACGGGCTCAGCTAAATATACTGCCATTACCTTATTTTCAAAAAATATCGGTAATATGTATATTAGAGGTATTAACAATATTACTTTACGTAATAATGCTAAAAACAATGAGGTTTTAGCATTTCCAATAGCGATGAAAGTTTGTTGACAAGCTACTTGTATTCCTAAAAGTATAGAAACAGCCATATAAATGTGAATTGCCCATACTGAAAATTCTCTTAGGGCAGTGTCGTTGGTAAACATTCCTACAAACACATGAGGAAATAGCATAATCAAAGTCCATAAAATCGTTGAGTATATTACACTAATTTTTAATAATAGTTTGAATGCGCCTTTCACACGATCAGCATTTTTTGCACCAAAATTATAACTTATTATAGGTTGAGCTCCTTGGGTAAATCCCATAAGTGGTAACATCGTAAATTGCATCAGAGAAGATAGTATTGTCATTGCTCCTACAGCTATGTCTCCACCATATTTGAGAAGGCTTGAATTGAAACTTACATATAAAATACTTTCTGTAAGCTGCATAATAAAAGGAGCAGACCCTAACGCTAATATAGAAAGAATGATATTTTTTTCTAATTTATAATTTTCCTTTTTAAGATGCAAAATGCTTCTTTTGCTTTTAAGAAAAGTTATTACCCACGTTGCAGCACATGCTTGTGAAATAACTGTAGCAATAGCTGCTCCCCTTACTCCTAATTCAAACGCATAGATAAACAAAGGATCTAAAATAATATTGAGTACAGCACCTATTAGTATTGTATACATACCAGTTTTTGCAAAACCTTGAGCTGTAATAAACGCATTCATGCCAAGAGTCAATTGAACAAAAATTGTGCCTAAGGCATATATTTGCATATAAGAAAAGGCATACTCAATAGTATTTTCACTCGCTCCAAAGATATACAACATATTTTTTCCAAAAATTAAGGTAAAAGTAGTTAAAATTAATGAAATGATTATCAATAGTACATATGAATTGCCCATAATTTTTTCCGCTGTCTTGTAATCACCTTCCCCCATTTTTATAGAAGCCCGAGGAGCTCCTCCCATGAAAACTAAAGCTGCAAATGCTGATATAGCAAGTATCAACGGAGTTGTGATTCCTACACCTGTTAAAGCTAATGCACCAATATTTGGAATATGACCTATATAAATTCTGTCAACTATAAAATAAAACATATTTATAACCTGTGCTGTAACTGCGGGTAAGGTGAGTTTAAACATAAGTTTTCCAAGACTTTCTTTTCCTAAAAAGTCGTTATTTTGAGTAATATTGTCTTTTTTCATAATTTATCATCTCCTTTTCACTTTATAAAAATTGATTTAACAAAGCAGCTTAGATATTAGAGTAATATTCCAAAAAATATTGTAAAACTTCAAAATAAAATTAGCAATTCTAATTATTAATTGTATGTTAAATAAAAAGAACGACATTAAATAAAATATATGGTAAAATATAGAAAAATAAATTAAGCACCTTTGCGTAATTGAATGAGATTGCAAAATTTGGTGTGTGTGATTGGGAAGGTATTTTTGAAAAAATTTTAAACCATCATGTTGACAAAACTTAAGTTTTAAATTTTTAGAGAAAGTAATAAAATAAGAAATAAGGAGATTTTTATATATGGACAAAGGCAAAATAAAAAGCCTAAAGAAAGTAAAATTATTTGTTTTAGATATAGATGGCACATTTTATGTCAGTAAAAAACTTGTTGAGGGGGCTCAAAGATTTTCAAATCTTTTGAAAAAACACAATAAAAAACTTGTATTTTTAACCAATAATTCGAACAAATCTAAAAAAGAGTATTTAGAAGAATTTGATTCATTAGGATATCCTATTACAGAAAATGAAATATATACAGCTGGGATTGCTACAGCAGAGTATTTAAAAAATGAATTTGGAGCAAAAAAGATTTATTTGGTTGGAACACCTTCTATCATCGAAGAATATAAAAGATTTGGGCATGAAATTGTAGAAGAATCTCCTCAAATTGTTGTTGTAACTTTTGATAAGACGTTGACTTATGAAAAACTTGCAAAAGCCTCTATTTTTGTAAGTAAGGGAGCTCTTTTCGTCGCAACAAATCCTGATTTGAATTGCCCCAGCGAAGATGGACCTATTCCAGATACTGCGGCAATAGCAAGCTCTATTTCAAAGGCTTGTAATAAAGAACCTGACATTGTATTTGGGAAACCTGAACCTAAAATATTAGAAATGATTATGGACAGTTTCAAAGTTTTTCCGTATGAGACTTGTATGGTAGGTGATAGGCTTTACACTGATATATTAATAGGTATTAGGGCAAAAACTCTTACGGCTTTAGTTTTAACTGGAGAAGCAAAATTGGAAGATTTAAATAATTCTCCTATAAAACCTGACTTAGTTGCGAAGCATTTAGGTGAGTTATCGGATTTTCTTGAGAATTGATAAAATTAAAAAAGAGGTATAAATATGTCTGATCTATATTTACCAGAAACCTATGAGATTATGCCGCAGAAACGATATTATTTATTCAGAGCTGGGTTTAAAGGAACACAATTATCCATAAATGAAAGAGTTAAAGAAGAAATAAACATGGTTTATGAAATTGGGCTAAAGTTATCAAAGCCTAAGTTAATATATGATACCTTTAGAATAGACCAAATGGAAAAAGATTTGATTCCAAAAAGCTTTAAAGGAGTTAAAAGTATAACGTTTTTTGTTTCAAGCTTAGGTGAAGAAATAGATAAATACATTTCAAATTCTAATCTTCTCACTTCTATGCTTATGGATGCATGGGGTTCAGAAGCTATAGAAGCTCTTAATGATTCTTTTGATAAAAAATTGAGAGCGCGATATGGGAAAGGAACTTTGCGCTTTTCTCCAGGTTATTCTGATATAGATATTAGAAAAAATTGGGATATAATAAACAGTTTACTTAAAACGGATATTGTAACTGTAAATAAAACTACAGGGATTATGCTCCCTCGCAAAAGTACAGTTTGTATGATAGGGTGGTATGATGAATAGAAAAAAATTTGCTGAGAAGCTAAACGAAAAAATATTAATATTAGATGGTGGTTATGGAACAGAGTTTATTAAAAGAGGATTTGGAGATCTTCCTGCGGAGTTATTAAACCTAAAATATCCTGAAGTTGTCTTAAATTTGCAAAAAGAGTATGTTGAATCAGGTGCGGACATCATTTTAACAAATACATTTAGCGCTAACAGAATAAAATTAAAACAGCTTGATCTACCACAGTGGTTTGAAAAAATAAATATTAAAGCGGTAGAAATAGCTAGAAAAGCAACTTTTAATGATACTTTAGTGTTCGGTGATCTTTCGTCATTAGGCGAGTATCCTGAACCTTTGGGAAATATATCCATGGATGATGCCATAAATGAATATTATTTACAAGCTAAAATTTTATATGAAGCTGGAGTAGATGGATTCATAGTAGAGACTATGACAGATATTAAAGAATTAAAAGCTGCTGTTTTTGGTATTAGAAAGATAACACAGGATCTACCAGTTATAGCGCATATGACATTCGAAGAGAATGCTCGATCTGTTACTGGTACTTCAGTTGAAATATTCTCAAATGTATTCAATGATTTAGATGTTGATGTTTTAGGTATAAATTGTACTTTAGGCCCGAAAGAACTTTTGAATGTTTTTCAAAAGTTGTCTTTTACTACCAACAAATTTTTATCTGTAGAACCTAATGCGGGAAAACCTATTTATGATGGAAAGACTTTAGAGTATAAAATGAGCCCTGAGATATTTGGAATATATGTAGAAGATTATATCAATTTGGGAGTAAATATTATTGGAGGTTGTTGTGGTACTTCGCCAAAACATATAAAGGTTATAAAAAATATGGTTGGAAAAAGAAGACCAAAAAAAATATATAAAGATATACCTGTTATGTATTCTTCGCGGACTTATTTAAAGAATTTTAAACCTTTTACTGTAATTGGAGAAAGAATAAATCCTGCTGGTAACCAAAAATTTCAGCAAGAGATAGAAAATTTTGATTTTAAAAGAGTTTTAGAAAGAGCAAGCTCGCAGAAACAAGCTGGTTCTTCAGCAATTGATCTCAATTTAGGAATAGAAAAAGTATTGAACGAAGAACATTTTAAAAGAGTTATTTTAGAATTAGATAAATATTCATCATTTCCCATATCTTTTGATATACAAAATATTGATTTTTTAGAATATGCTTTGAAAGAATATCCTGGAAGGCCTATCATTAACTCTTCTAAACTAACGAAAAAAGATTTAGGCAGAAAATTAGATTTAATAGAAAAATATGGTGGTTTGTTAATTATTTTAGCTCTTGAGAAAGAAATCTTACCTACTGCTGAAGAACGGTTTAAATTATTGCAAAGGAAATGGTCATATATTCAATCAAGAAATTTTGAAAAAGATAGATTCATAATAGATCCTTTAGTGCTTTCTTTGGCGTCTAATAATGATCCAAAAATAATTTTAGAAGCTATAAACCTATTTTCAAAAGAAGGGTTTAATACAGTCATAGGTCTTTCAAATTTAAGTTTTGGTCTTCCTAATAGAAACTATATAAATGCCGCTTTTTTATCAAGAGCTATTTATTCTGGCTTAACATCTGCAATTATGAATCCTGAAGACGAATTTTTAATGAACACATTAAAAGGTAATCTTTTGTTAGACAACAACATTTCTATTGAAAGTAAGGCGGAAGAATACAATGAGCTAACAAGAAACATTCTAAACGGTAATAAAGAAAATGTTTTTAAAATAATAAAAGAAGAATTAGAAACGAAAAATCCTTTAGAAGTAAGTCAAAATATTCTTGGTAAAGCTATGCAGGAAATAGGTGATTTGTATTCGAAAGGAAAGTTATACCTCCCTGAATTACTTTTAGCTGCAGAAACAGTAAAACCAATTTTTGATTACTTGAACGAAATGATACCTGAGTCAACTTTTAAGAGAGCAAAAGTAGTATTAGCAACTGTAGAAGGCGATATACACGATATAGGCAAAAATATAGTAGCCTCGGTCTTAAGGAGCGGTAATTTTGAAGTAATTGATCTTGGAAAAGATGTTGAAAGTTCAGCAATAGTAGAAGCGGTTAAAAAGTATAAACCAGAAATTCTGGGATTATCTGCAATGATGACTACTACGGTTGGTAAAATAGAAGAAGTTGTAAAAACATTAAAACCTTTAAATATAAAAGTTAAGGTAATTGCCGGTGGGGCTTCTATGAATAAAAAATTAGCAGAAACGTTTGGATGCGATGCGTATGCAAAGGATGCAAGTGAAGGTCTTAGAATTTGTAAAGAATGGGTGAATTAAGTATCTAATTCACCCTAAATTGTTTTATTCACCTGTTAATTGATTTTTTATCTTTTCGTATTTTGCATCGATTTGTATTTTTTCTTCCTTCAAGGTGATTAATTTTTCTCGAGCGTAAGTAAGTATTTCTAATGCTTTTTTATAAATCTCAAGAGCATTTTCTATATCCAAGTCTTCTTGTTCATTTTGAAAGTAATCGTTAATTCTTTCAAGTAGTTCCAGTTGTTTTTTGAAGCTCATTTCTTTGATCTCTTTTTCTGTCAACTTTATTATGTCTTGCATTTTCACACCTCACATCTAATATTTACCATTTACTTACTTTAAAAATTTTAAAACTTAAGTTTTGTCAATATTTTAGTTTTAAATTTTTTCAAAAATACCTCCATAGCTTTAATCTTTACTAATTCTTAATTCTTTTAACTTTTTCGGTACTTGTACCGAGAGATGGAAGGGGGCTCCGCCCTGGACCCATTTTAAATTCAAATGCTTATTTTCTGAAAATTTTCATTTCTAAAGTACCTAAATATTTACCATTTTTCAGTTTTTTGAATTTCTGCCTCCGCTTCTCCGTCTTTGAATATTAATTTCACTTCGTCTTTTTCGTTAAGGTTTTTTATGCTGTCTACTATTTCTTCACCTTTTTTAACCAATACTCCATTATTCAAAAATGCTGCAAATGGGCTCGATCTCGTTAAATCTTGAAAAGTAGTTATTAATTTTCTTTCAGAAACTTCAAATGTATTTTTCATTTGAGATATTATAGTAGAGCTTTTAGATTCTAAGTTTTGAATATAACTTCTAATATAATAATCTAAAAATCTTTGGATCTCTGAAATTTTGCTTATATTGGCTTCTTTTTCACTATTTTCAAATATTATATTAACTAAGTTATTTATTCTTTGGTATGTATCGCTAATTTTTTTGGAATTGGTTGTTATTTCTTTTCCTAAATAATATTTTATATTGTTTAAAGTATTGTAAGAAAGTAAAGCTTCTGTTTTTGAGCTGATCGAATTAAAAGTTAATATTATAGTCTTTTCAAGTGTTTCGATGTTATCTGTATATGTGTTTATTTGATTTACAATATCTCTGGAAACCTCAGTTGGAGTTGAATAATTCTTCCAACTTACATAATCAGGAATAGTAGAATCTTGTTCGTGGCCTATCCCTGTCAAAACAGGAATCTTTTCGTTAAACTTGGCTATTAGGTAGCCCAATTCTAAATCATCAAAGTACATCAAATCACTTTTAGAACCACCACCTCTAATTATAACGACGACATCATAATTTATTTTTGATTTTGATATTGCAAGTAACGCACGTTTTATGCCAGGAACTGTATCTGCTCCTTGCATTGGAGCTTCGTATAAATGTACTATAGGTATATACCTTGCATGACTGATATTTTTTTGGAAATCTCCAAAACCTGCAGCCGTAGGAGAAGAAATTACCGCAATTTTTTTAATAGGCTCTAATTCTATTAGGTCATGTTCAATGGTTCTGAGTAATTTATGCTTTTCCAATACTTTAAGTATTTCCTTTCTTTTCTTTTCAATCTCTGAATCACCTATAGGTATGATAGAATCTCCTATTATTGTATATCTTGCATCTCTTTTCCAAAAGCTTACTTTGCCTTGAAATCTCCAACGCTTATTTACCAATTCTTTTTCATTTTCAACTTGACAATGTTGGAGAACATAACTCACTAATGTTCGATTAAAGTATATAGTTATTGAATAATTTGAATTTCCTACCTGTTGAGATAATTCTATGTATAAATCACCTGTTTTGCTATAACGAGAATGAGTTATATCTCCTATAACTTCAATTTCTTGAGCATAAAGAGGCGAATTTACAAAAATATCGTTTAAATATTCAATTAACTCTTGAATAGAACCAAATTTAAATTCTTCGGGTTGTTGAAATAACAACAGTTAGCTCTCCTTTCACTTCACCCTTATTCTCTAATAGATATATTCCCTCAGTGATCGTTCCTTTAAAAAATTCCTGATAAATTTTTGTTATCTCCCTTGCAATAAATATGTCAATATCTCCAAAACTTTCGTAAATCTCTTTGAGTGTCTTTAATATTCTATTGGGAGATTCAAAAAATACTATTGGATAGTTTATCTCCTTTATTTCTTTTAAAAGTCTTCTCAATTTTTTATCTCTTGGAAGAAAACCAAGGGATAAAAACTTTGATCCAGGAAAACCACTTACAGCTAAAGCGGTTGTGACGGCGGAAGGACCAGGAGCAATATCCACTTCAATTCTTTCTTTCCAACATTTATCTACTAAATTAAAACCGGGATCTGCTACAACCGGCATTCCTGCATCCGTTACTAACGCTGTGAGATTATGATTTTTTATTAAGTTTATTGCTTCATCAATTTTTCTTTCTGAACTCGCTTCGTTAAAAGAAAATAATTCTTTTTTGCCTAAATCATAATGATTAATTAATTTCAAAGTGATTCTTGTATCTTCTGCTATTATCAAATCAGCTTCTTTTAAGATTTTTAAAGCTCTTAAAGTTATGTCTTCTAAATTACCTATGGGAGTTCCTACTAAAACAAGTTTTCCCATACTTCCCTCCTTGGAAAATCCCTCGAACAAAAACCGCTTAATTCAGCCCATCGTTTTTCGAAAATCTTTAACTATAAAGGGTAAAAGATACTCAAAAATTTTATTCATTTATTCCTTTTATAATATTATACAAATCACAGTTGTGTTCTCCAGCAAAATCTGAGTTATTGTAGCCATCTTGATATGTCAAATCTTCCAAATCATTATATAATTCTTCAAGGAAAGATCTCAAAAACTTATCTAAATCTACTTTTTTGCTTTTTTCTTCTATTTCTAAAAGGTACTTTATTTTAGAAAGTGCTTTTTTGTATTTTATGCAATTATTTGGATTTAATATTTCATCTACTATTATTTCAGGGTCACTATTCAAAAGATATCTGTTTTTAATTACCATTCGTTGAGATTTTAATTTATCTAAATTTACTTCCTTAGAATTTAAAAGCTTTTCTTCCTCTTCTCTGATACCTTTTTCTAACTCTTTTTTAATATTTAAAGTCCAAATTTCTTCTATGTCTTTCTTTTCCAACCTTGTTCTCACACCATTTTCATCATACCACTGAAAGATAAGCGATTTTTGAAAACTTTTGGATATTATCTTTTTAAAAGTATATTCGTTTTTAATCCTGTATTTTTTTTCATTTTCTATTTGCAATTTTATCTCCTTCGTTATTTCTTAGAATTAATCTAATTCTATTATATCAGATTTATTAGGAATCTGCTTGATAATCTTTTCTAATCAAATTCATTAACCAAAAAGATATATTTTATATTTAATTTTTACTTTTTGATAAAATAAAATAAAAGAAAGTTATGATAAAATAACCCAAGATATAGGGGTGAGAAAATTTGATTATACAATGTATATCAAAAATAAATAAAAAACAAAAAAATCCCATTAAATTTATCTTAAATCAAGAAAAAAATCTTGAGAGTTTACGCGATTTTAAAAATACCTGTCTTTTTTAAAAGGCAGGTATTTTTTTGAGTCGAAATTAAAGAATTTTTCTAAATCTTTTGATTCAAGATACCGAAAGTCTTGAAAGTAAAATCGGTTAATCAAAATTAGAATTTTTAAAATAAAATAAGTGAAGAAATTACTTAGGGATTTAGAAACAAGCATTTGAATTTATAAGGATTTTGGGGCAAAACTCTCTATCTTTTCCTTCATTACAAGTAACGAAAAAGTTTAAAATTCATATTTAGTAAGGATTAGAGTTATGGAGGTATTTTATAAAAAATTTAACGTTAAAACATACATAAAATAAGGTTTTTATAATTTATAAAGTGGGTAAAATTACTTAACAGGAGGGATTTTATGAAAAACTTCATCTTAGGATTTCAACATTTGTTAGCTGCTTTTGGTGCAACTGTTCTTGTTCCTTTATTAGTAGGATTAGATCCAAAAGTTGCTTTATTTTCTGCCGGTGTTGGAACTTTAATATTTCATTTTTGTACGAAATTTAAAGTTCCTGTATTTTTGGGTTCAAGTTTCGCATTTATAGCTCCTTTGATCGCTGTTTTTTCACAAACTGGTGATTATGCGTATGCAGCAGGTGGGGTAATAGTAGCGGGTTCTTTGTACTTATTATTTGCGTTAATTGTGAAAAAAGTAGGGATTGATAAAGTTTCAAAACTTTTTCCACCGTATGTAATTGGTACAATGATCATTATAATAGGTATGACTCTTGCGCCAACTGCAGTAAGTATGGCATCTGAAAATTGGGGAATTGCTTTAGTTTCACTAACAACTGCTTTGTTGATTGCGACTTTAACAAAAGGTTTTTTGAGTAATCTATCAGTAATTTTAGGAATATTCGCAGGTTATATGGTTGCCGCAATATCTGGGACAGTTGATTTTTCATTGTTACAAACAGATATGATATTTGGAATCCCTAATTTTATTCTCCCAAAATTTAGATTAGACGCAATATTAATGATCGCTCCAGTAGTACTTGCTACTTTTATGGAACATATTGGAGATATTACAACAAATGGAAATGTAGTTGGAAAAGATTTTATAAAAGATCCTGGTTTAAATAGAACACTCATAGGAGATGGTTTAGCTACTATGGTTGCAGGTTTTATAGGATCGGTTCCTAATACAACATACGGAGAAAATACTGGTGTATTAGCAGTTACAAAAAATTATAATCCTCAAACTTTAAGAATAGCAGCTGTTCTTGCAATAATATTTTCTTTTTTCAATCATGCGGGTTTATTTCTTCAAACAATTCCAAATGCAGTAATAGGAGGAGTTAGTTTTATACTTTTTGGTATGATAGCTTCAGTGGGAGTAAAGACACTTGCCAAATCAAGAGTAAATTTCGATAACCCAAAAGTATTGATGATAATTGCTATAATGTTAACCATAGGTCTTGGAGGAGTGAAAATTAAGGTAGGCACCTTCGAAATGGCGGGAGTAGCACTTAGTTCACTTGTAGGAATCGTTTTGAATTTGATCTTACCTAACAAACTTTTGACTAAAAGCGAAAAAAGAAAAGAAGAAAAATTAGTTAAAGTAGCAGAAGATTGAAAGAAACTATAAAAAATTGTACTAATGAAAAATTTTTGATATAATTTTTATCATTGAATAAATATTTAGGTCTCAGGGGGTAATTCACACGATGAAAAACATTATACTCGGTATTGTTCAGGGTTTGACGGAGTTTTTACCTGTTTCAAGTTCGGGACACTTAGTAATTTTCTCTAATTTTATGGAGATAGAGACGAATGTACCCTATTTCGCTCTTCTCCATTTGGCAACTTTTTTTGCGGTATTGATTTTTGTGTGGAAAGAAGTAATCGGTTTAATTGTTGGATTGTTCAAATGGGAAAAGTCGTCTCTTTCTTTAATTATGAAGTTGATAGTTTCTTCTATACCGGCAGTTTTAGTTGGTTTTACAGTGGAATCAAAGATTGAAAGTGCTTTTTCTTCAACTACTCTTGTAGGCATTTTTTTGTTGATAACTGGAATATTGTTATTTATTTCCGATTCTTTAAAAGGAAAGAAAACTTTGAGAGAAATCTCTTATATAGATGCCTTGATTATAGGTATAATGCAAGCAATAGCGATCTTCCCGGGAATTTCAAGAAGTGGTGCAACTTTATTTGGAGCATTATTAATGAAGACAAAAAGAGAAGATGCAGTCAAATATTCCTTTTTAATGAGTTTACCGGTTACATTTGGAGCAGGAATATTAGAAATTAACCAAGTTTATTTTGATTTCTCAATTATAATAGGAACTTTATCGGCTTTTATAGCAGGATTATTTGGATTATTTTTACTTCAAAAAACAGTTATAGCAGGAAAACTAAAATATTTTTCTTATTATTGTTTTATAGTTGGAATATTGACAATTGTTGTAATATAAACAAAAATGGGTTCCTGCAAGCTACACATCATACGCAAGGTTTTACTCTTTATCTTTGCGTAGCCATGCAGGAACCCCATGTAACAACACTCCCGTTACTAAACACACTACACCTTCCTTAACCTACAACTCTCACCCCGTTCTAAAGGGGCAATTGAGAATCTGAGCACCCTTTCTTACTACTTCAACACCCCTTCTCTCAGATCCTTATTAAAATAATATCACATTTTTAGAATATTGTCAAGAGTTATTCATATTTTATAGTTAATATTAAGTAAATGCTATGTAAATATTAAATACATTTATCTTATTTTATAGGATGGGATTTTTATTATATACTATTTTCCCATTTTTTATAACCATATAAGTATGATTTATCCCAAAATGATATATTAAATACTCTAAACTTGGTGTGTCAAAAATTGATATATCAGCATTTTTTCCTTCATCAATACTTCCAACTTGATTTTCCAGTTTTAAGGAAGCAGCAGCATTTATAGTCACAGAATTAATTATTTCTTGCGGTGTCATATTTAATTTAATGGCTCCAAAACTCATTACTAATTGTAGATTTTCTGTGGGAGAACTTCCAGGATTATAGTCTGTAGAAAGTGTAACAGGTATTCCTAAATCAATCATTTTTCTTGCTTTTGCATATTTTTCACTTTGAAGAAAAAATGTAGTTGTAGGTAAGAGATTTGCAATTACTCCTTTTTCTGCCATCATTTTTAAACCATTATAGCTTGCTCCTACCAAATGATCACCTGATATACAACCTAATTCAGCTGCTAATTCAGCACCTCCAGTACTTTCTATTTCGTCTGCATGAATTTTAGGAAGTAACCCAAATTTTTTAGCTTCTGATAGAATTTTTCTACTTTGCTCTACTGTAAATACTCCTTTTTCACAAAACACATCACAAAATTTAGCTAACCTTTTTTCAGAAACGAATGGAATCATTTCTTTTAATAGTTTTTCAACAAAATCGTCACTGTTGTTTCTATATTTTTTAGGAACAGCATGGGCTCCTAAAAAAGTAGGTACTATGTCTACAGGGTGGTTTTTGTTCAACTCTTTCATAACTTCCAATTGCTTTAATTCTGTTTCAAAATCATCGAGCCCATAACCACTTTTTGCTTCTATAGTAGTAACTCCATAACTTAGCATTATATTTAGACTTTTTTCGGCTTTTTCGTATAATTCCTTAAAAGATGCTTTTTTAGTAGCCTCAACGGTATCATAGATTCCTCCACCTGATTCAAGAATTTCCAAGTATTTTATACCCTTTATTTTTTCAAAAAGTTCATATTCTCTTGAGCCCGCATGTATTAAATGTGTATGTGAGTCAATTAGTCCTGGAGTTACAGTTTTTCCTTTGCAATCAATTATTTTTGTTTCAGCCGTTGTTTTTATATTTTTAGGTAAGGTACCTTGTCCAACATATATTATTTTGTCATTTTTTACTGCGATAATTCCGTTGTTAATTAATCCCGTTTCTGACATCTCTCTTTTTATTCTTGCTCTATTGGGACCTTTTAAAGTTATTAAGTTTGAAATATTTTTAAGAACTAACGTAGCTTCCTCTTTTTTCATAGTTCATCACCATAAATTTGATTCTCTAAAATCTGGTCGTAATTAAAATTTTCGAGTTTCAAAAAATAATCTGCTATGTCCGCAATTGCATTCAATGGAATCAATCCAACAATTTCACTTCCAATTACACTAACACCATATCTATTTGCTTCGTTTTCTATTACTTGAAAGACTCTATAAAGAGGTGTCTTTGTATAGTCTACCATGTTCATCGAGACTTGTACAATATTTCTTTCTTTGATCTCAAATGCGAGAGATTTACAATATTTAAATCCTCCACTTTTTCCTCGAACGGCTTTTGCTATCTTTTTGGCTACTTCTATATTATTCGTGTTTAAGTTAATGTTGAAAGCAATTAAAGGCATTCGTGCTCCGACTGCTGTGACTCCAGCACTTTCATGTGGCTTATCCTGACCATAATCTGGTTTCCATTCTTCTTTTTTCATTTTTTCAAACATTCCTTCAAATTCGCCTTTCCTTATATTTGATAGATCCTCTCTTTCAGGAGTCATAGCTGATTTTTCATATAAAAATACTGGAATATTTAATTCCTCAGCTATTCTTTTTGCTAATGTTTTTGAATATTCTATGCACTCTTGCATAGTAACGTTTTTTATAGGTACTAAGGGTATAACATCGGTTGCTCCCATTCGAGGATGTTCTCCTTTGTGTATTCTCAAATCGATCAACTCACATGCTTTTTTGCAGCTATTGAAAGCAGCTTCTATAACTTCCTCGGGTTCCCCAACAAAGGTGACGACACTCCTATTATGGTCTTTATCGTAAGAATAATTCAACAATTTAATTCCATTTTGTTTTCTAATTTCATCAACGATACGTTCTATCTTTTCTTTATCTCTTCCTTCACTGAAATTTGGGATACATTCTATCAATTTTTTCACTTTTATTCCTCCAATTTAACTTATCATAATCATTTTAAAATTTTAAAATCTGGGAAATAGTACTCAGCCTCGAAACATTTTAAATTCAAAAGCTTATTTTCTATAAAAAATAATCATTTTTAAAGTTAAAAAAGCTTATTATAATATTCATTAACCAAATCTTTTATCATATCCTTGTTTGCTATAAAGGGTAAAGTTATGTGGTCACTGTTTTTAAATTCTTTATTGTATTCTATGCAAGTTTCTATAGAGGCCGTGTTTCGTGCCCACGATCTTCTTGCAACTCCTACCATTACATCCCAAGCTATAGCATCTTTTATTATCTTATCAACTCTTTCACTTCCATCTAAAACTAAGCCAAACCCTCCATTTATGGCCTTGCCTATTCCTACACCTCCACCATTGTGAAGCGTCACTAAACTCATTCCTCTTGCTGCATTTCCTGCAAAATCATGTGTTGCCATGTCTGCCATTATATTGCTTCCATCTTTAATATTTGAAGTCTCTCTAAAAGGCGAATCGGCACCTCCGGCGTCATGATGGTCTCTTCCAATCATGATGGGTCCCACTTCTCCTTTTCTAACCATATCGTTAAATTTAAGAGCTATATTCATTCTACCCAAAGCATCTTGGTAAAGAATTCTAGCTTGAGTTCCTACTACAAGATTGTTTTTATCTGCATCTCTGATCCAAATATAATTATCTCTATCTTGACCTCTTCTGTTTGGGTTTATACATTCCATAGCTGCTTTATCTGTTTTTAACAAGTCTTCTTTCTTTCCACTTAAACAAACCCATCTGAAAGGTCCATAACCATAATCGAACAACACAGGTCCAATTATATCTTCGACGTAGGAAGGAAAAATAAATCCTTCACTTTCATCCCTTCCGTTTTTCGCTATTTCTTTTACTCCCGCATCGAAAACAGCTTTCATAAAACTATTTCCATAGTCAAAGAAGTAAGTACCCCTTTCAACAAGTAATTTTATTAATTCAAAGTGGTGTTTCAAAGATTTATTTACTAATTCAACGAATTTGTTTCTATCTTCTTCTAACAATATATTCATTTCTTCGTGAGTTAAGTCCTGAGGACAGTATCCTCCTTCATAAGCAGCGTGACAGGATGTTTGATCAGAGAGTAAATCTACTTTTATGCCTTTATTTACTATATATTCAAGTAAATCTACTATATTTCCATAGTATGCTATTGAGAAGGGGTCTTTATTTTCTAAGTGTTTAAAAGTGAGATCAAATATTTCATCCAAATTATCGCTTACAGTTTTTATCCACCCTTGTTTTAGTCGTGTTTCTATCCTTGAATAATCAACTTCAGCTATTATACCAACGCCTCTTGCTATTTCTATTGCCTTTGCTTGAGCACCACTCATTCCTCCAAGTCCAGAACTTACAAACAAATGGCCCTTTAAATCACCATCTTGTGGGATTCCTAATTTCAGTCTACCGGCATTTAATAAAGTGTTGTAAGTACCGTGAACGATGCCTTGAGGCCCGATGTACATCCAACCACCTGCTGTCATTTGACCATAATTTGCTACTCCCATAGCTTGTGCTTTGATCCAATGTTCTTGATCATCGTACATTCCTACCATCAAAGCGTTTGTGATTATTACCCTTGGACTATTTTTTGTAGATCGAAATAATCCTAAAGGATGACCAGAGGCAACAACCAAAGTTTGCTCATCGCTTAAAACTTCAAGGTATTTTTTTATCAATCTATATTGCATCCAATTTTGACATACTTGACCTGTTTCACCATAGGTTACTAATTCGTATGGATATAAGGCTACATCGAAATCCAAATTGTTATCTATCATAACTTGAAAGGCTTTTCCTTCTATGCATCTTCCATTATATTCGTCTATGGGTTTGGCTTTAATATTTCCCTCAGGTCGATATCTGTAACCGTAAATTCTTCCACGAGTAACCAATTCTTCTAAAAATTCTGGTGCTAATTTTTTATGCAAACTTTCTGGAATATACCTCAACGCGTTTTCAAGAGCTATCTCAATTTCATGTCTTGAAAGATTTAATGGCCTTTTAGGAGCTCTTCTGATACCTTCGATAAATTTAGGCATTTCTGGTAGTTTATCATCTAATTTAATAATCATTGCATCAGAAATATCGAAATTGTTGATCATAATGTTTTTCCTCCTTTTTTTCAAATTCGTTATTCTAATTTACCTATTTCTTTTTCCACTTCTTTTACAACATTTCCAGATTTCAATATTTCTTCACATTTATTGATATCTACGTACATGATTTTGTCTTCTGTAATTTTTGGAATTTGTTCTCTAATCATTTCATAAACTATTTTTGTACCTTTTCCTAATCCTTTTATTCCTCGTAAATCAAGAGCTTGGCAAGCACACAATAACTCCATTGCAAGAACCTTTCTTACATTGTTAAGAATATTTCTTGTTTTTCGTGCTGCGATTGTACCCATTGAAACATGATCTTCTTGGTTCGCAGAAGAAGGTATAGAATCAACACTTGCAGGATGTGAAAGAATTTTATTTTCTGAAACCAACGATGCAGCCGAATATTGAACGAGCATAAAGCCAGAATTTAAACCACTTTTTTCGATTAAAAATGGAGACAGCCCACTAAGAGTTGGGTTCACCATTCTTTCTATGCGTCTTTCCGATATATTAGCAATTTCTGATAAGGCAATTGATAAAAAATCCATGCTTAAAGCTATCGGTTGACCATGAAAGTTTCCTGCAGATATAACTTCTTCCTCATTTGTAAAAATTAAAGGATTATCTGTCACAGAATTCATTTCAGTTTCTACAACATCTTTTACATAGTTTATAGAATCCTTGGATGCACCGTGTACTTGTGGTATGCATCTTAGAGAATATGCATCTTGGACCCTTAATTGACCTTGACGAGAAACCATATTACTATTTTCCAATATTCTTCTTAAATTGCTGGCAGTATTTATTTGGCCTTTATGAGGCCTTAGCTTGTGCACTTTTTCATCAAAAGCGTCAATAATCCCATTTAATGACTCAAAAGTTACAGAAGAAACAATATCAGCTATTTTCGAAAGTTCAATACTATCATATATATTTAAAGCAGCTATAGCTGTCATGACTTGTGTTCCATTTATTAGTGCAAGACCTTCTTTTGCTATCAAATCAACAGTATCTATGTCAGCTAATATCATTGCTTCTCTTCCACTTAACCTTTCACCATTATAGTAGGCTTCTCCTTCCCCTATCATGGGCAAAACCATATGTGCTAGTGGAGCAAGATCCCCGCTTGCTCCTAATGAACCTTTTTCAGGGATTACAGGGTGTACCTTCTTATTGATCATTTCAATTAAAGTATTTAAAGTTGAAAGCCTTATACCAGAATATCCTTTTATCAAAGAATTGACTCTTAATAACATAATTGCTCTAACAGTTTCTATATCTAAAGGATTTCCAACACCACATGCGTGACTTTTTATCAAATTTCTTTGAAGAATTTCTGCTTTGTCGTTAGATATAAAAATATTGCAAAGTTCTCCGAAACCTGTAGTTACACCATATACAATTTTTTCTTCCTTCACAAATTTATCAACAACTTTTCTTGAATCATCAATCTTTTTTAAAACGGAATTATCTAAATCAACCTGAAAAAAATTTCTCGCTACTTTGATTACATCTTCTATAGTTAGATTGTTTCCATCTATGCAAACTTTGTTCAAATTCAAGACCTCCATATGGAATTAATATACCCACTTTAGAAATTACAAAATTCTTATTATGTGTATGTTTTAGCGTTGATTTTTTTACAAAATATCTCCCCACTTCTAACTCTTACTAATTCTTAATCTCTTTAGTTTTTGGTACTTTTAGCCGGCAATGGAAAGAGGGTTCCGCCCTGACGCCATTTTAAATTCAAAATCTTATTTTCTGAAAACTATCATTTCTAAAATTCTTAGAATTAATAATAACGTATATCAATAAAATTATAACACCATGAAAAAAATTTCTCATTTCTAAATAAAAATGATCAGCATCGTTTAACAGTAATCAAATTGAATTAAAAACAAAAATCTTTTATTTTCTTAATATTATTTTTCACAATTTTCAGAAAAAATAAGAAAATATTATCTAAACAAAAATAATTGTTTATAATCACCCGTAATATTAGTTGATTGGATAAACTAAAGTTTGACTTAAAAAGTTAAATTATATATAATTATTTTACATACAATTAAACTATTTAATAAATTAATATTTTCACGAAAAAAGAATAAGATTTGGGTTATAAATTAATTTATACAATCAACTAAAAGTAACTTTTTTAATAATGTGATTTTATCTCTTTAAAAAGGAGATTTGTTGATGCATATAACTCAAAATAGAAACCAATTAGTGGTAAAAAGTAAAAGAGAAACTATATTGATTGAACCATATGGTGAAGATTGTTTGAGATTTAGAGCTACTCTAAACAAAGATATCATTGAACAAAATTGGACGTTACTGCCTCAAAAAGAGATAGTAAGTGATATTAAAATAAAGGAAAATAAAGCAACTATAACAAATGGAAAGATTAAAGCGGAAATTTTAGAAAACGGAACAGTGAATTATTTAAAAGAAAACGAAAAAAAGATACTCGAAGAATTATGGATAGATAAAAGGGTAAACAATGCAGATCTTTTACATGCAAGAGAATATAAAGCAATAAGTAGCGAACTATACAAAATACAACTTACATTTAAATCTTACGAAGAAGAAAAGTTCTACGGGATGGGTCAGTATGCAAATGGACAATTCAATCTCAAAGGAAGTGTTTTAGAACTAGCTCAAAAAAACACACAAATAAGTATACCCTTTTTACTATCAAACAGAAATTATGGAATAGTATGGAACAATCCTGCAATAGGTAGAGCGGAGTTAGTAAACAATTACACACGATGGGTAGCTGAAGGGACAAAGCAAATAGATTATTTAATCATATATGGAGAAACGCCAGAAGAAATAATAAAAAAGTACACAAAATTATACGGAAGATCACCGATGTTACCAGAATGGGCAGCTGGATTTTGGCAATGCAAATTAAGGTACAGGACACAAGAAGAATTATTAAGCGTAGCAAGAGAATATAAAAAAAGAGAATTACCTTTATCTGTTATAGTGATAGATTTCTTTCACTGGCCAATGCAAGGGGAATGGAGATTTGATAAAAAGTATTGGCCCGATCCAAAAGCGATGGTAGACGAATTAAACCAATTGGGAATAAAGTTAATGGTCTCCATATGGCCAACGGTAGACTTAAAAAGTGAAAACTTTGAAGAAATGTTAGAAAATAACTTATTAGTAACAACAGAAAGAAGCGAACCCATCTTAATGACATTCAGGGGCTCATGTACTCATTTTGATGCAATGAACCCAGAATCGCAAAAATATGTATGGAACAAAGTAAAAGAAAACTATTATAAATATGGAATAAAGATGTTTTGGTTAGATGAAGCGGAACCTGAGATGAAAACATACGATTACGATAATGTCAGATATTATTTAGGAAACGGATTAGAGGTAAGTAACATATACCCATATTATTATGCCAAAACATTCTATGATGGGGTAAAAAGCGAAGGAGAAAATGAGATAGTAAATCTCATAAGATGTGCATGGCATGGAGTGCAAAGATATGGAACGGTAGTATGGTCAGGAGACATCCCCTCGACATTTGAATCGTTAAAGAATCAAATAAAAGCTGGGTTACACATGGCGATATGTGGTATACCTTGGTGGACAACAGACATAGGAGGATTCTATGGTGGAGATCCAGATGATCCAACGTTCAGAGAATTAATAATAAGATGGTTCCAATTTGGGGTATTTTCACCAATATTTAGGCTTCATGGTAACAGAAAATATAAAGGGGAAAAACCGAATCCTAATGAACCTGATGATCCAATGAACTTAGTAGGAGGTCCAAATGAAGTATGGTCATATGGAGAAGAGACTTATGAAATAATAAAAGAATTATTATTTCTAAGAGAAAAGATGAAACCATACATAATGGAACAAATGAGAAAAGCCCATGAAGAAGGGACACCGATTATGAAACCCATGTTCTATGATTTTCCAGAAGATGAAAAAGTATATGAAATAGGAGATCAATACATGTTTGGACCAAATATATTGGTAACCCCAATAACAGAAAAAGGAAAAAGAAACAAAAAAGTATACTTACCAAAAGGAGCAAAATGGAAAGAATTCTCTGGAGACAAAGAATATGAAGGAGGACAATGGATAGAATTCTATGTTCCTTTAAATAAAATTCCTGCATTTTTAAAAAAGTAGGATATTACGAATAAGTGGATATAGCCAAATAAAAAATCAAAAAAATAAGGAATAACTCTATAATCAAAAAGAGTGGTAGATAATTACTTATATTATTAGTTGATTGAATAAACTTACATTCGGCAATAATCAATTTAACTTTATATAATTGAAATGTGAATTTTAAAATTAATTAAATATCACTAATATTTTAATTGTTTTTTAATTTTAAAATGGGGGGATAGGTTTTTCCAATTTGAATTTGAAAAATAGACAAAATTTTTGGAGGCAGAAAAATGAACAATAAAAAAGTCGAAACAGGTAAGGATATAAACAATAATATAAAAGACAGAGTAGAAGATTTGCTAAACAAAATGACTTTAGAAG
>NZ_AZRK01000023.1 GCF_002895485.1 Petrotoga sp. 9PWA.NaAc.5.4 | reverse complement strand
TGCCCAAGAGATGAGTTCGGCAATGGACAGAGTAGCAAAAGCGGTAACAGAAATAAGCCAGCAGTTAGAAACATCGAGAAAGATAATAGACAACCAATTAGAACAAGCTATAGGGATAAATGAAGATGCTAAAGAATTGAATAAGATATCTTCAGAATTGAAAGGGTTAGTTGAGAGCTTTAAGATATAAACAAAAAGCTGCAAGTACCGAAAAGTTAAAGAAATAAATAATCAGTAAAGATTAAAGTCATGAGAGCGTTTTTGAAAAAATTAAACGTTAAAACATCGACAAAAATTAGGTTTTAAATTTGTAACGTGAGTAAAAAAACAAAAAAGGAGGAGACAAAGTATGAAAAAGGTAGTTATTGTTTTATTGATTGGTATATTTGTATTTAGTAGCATTCTTTTAGCAAAAAACGAAGAAATTCTTATAGGACTTTCGATGTGTGAATTACAATTAGAAAGATGGCAAAAAGATAGAGATATCTTTGTTGATACAGCAGAAAAATTGGGAGCCAAAGTTATAGTACAATCTTCAAATAATGACGATTTATTACAAATTTCACAAGTTGAAAATATGATTAACCAAGGTGTAGATGTGCTCGTAATAATTGCACATGATGGGAATATAATGGGAAGTATTGTCAAGGAAGCTCACGCAAATGGAGTACCAGTTATTGCATATGACAGACTCTTGATGAATTCTGATTTGGATTATTTTATAACTTTTGATCCAATAAAGATTGGAGAATATCAAGCTCAATACCTTGTGAATAAAAAACCAACAGGTAATTATTTTTTATTAGGCGGTTCTCCAACTGATAATAACGCTCATTTAGTGCGACAAGGACAAATGAATATTTTACAACCATATATAGATAGAGGAGATATAAAAATAGTTGGTGATCAATGGGCAAAAAATTGGTCTGCACAAGAAGCTATGAATATTATAGAAAATGCTTTAACTGCTACAAAAAATCAAATCGATGTAATTGTAGCTTCAAATGATAGTACAGCAGGAGGAGCTATAGAAGCATTAAAGGAACAAGGATTAGCTGGAAAAGTCTTAGTATCGGGGCAAGATGCAGACTTGGTTGCTTGTCGACGCATTGTTGAAGGAACACAAACAATGACAGTTTACAAACCTATAAAGTCTATTGCTACACAAGCGGCTATTATGGCTGTTTCTGTCGTTAAAGACATTCATGTTGTTACCAATGGTACAGCGAATAATGGAGTTAAAGAAGTGCCCACATTTTATCTTGAACCTATTCCTGTTGATATGAATAATATAGTTGAAACCGTTATTCGAGACGGTTTTCATTCTTTAGAGGATGTTTATAAAAATATTCCCAAATCTCAATGGCCTAAAGTTGAATAAATTTTAAAGATAATCTTTAAATGGTTAGGGACTTTCCCTAACCATTTAAGTGATTTTTAATTTAGTAGTAAGGAGAGACTATATATGGCTGTGTTATTAGAGATAAAGAATGTTTCAAAAACTTTTCCAGGTGTCAGAGCACTTGAAAATGTGGGTTTAGAAATAAATAAAAATGAAATACATGCTATATGTGGAGAAAATGGAGCAGGTAAGTCCACTCTTATAAATATTTTAGGTGGAATATATCCGTATGGTACCTATGAAGGTGAAATTTTTCTTGATGGGAAAAAGGTCGAATTCAAAAATCCTAAAGATGCTGAAAAAGCAGGGATTTCTGTTATACATCAAGAATTGACACTTTTTGAGGAATTAAATATAGTAGAGAATATTTTTATGGGATCGCAAAAAGTTAAAGGGATTTCTATCGATTGGGAATATATGTATAAAGAGGCTAAAGAATGGTTAAAAAAATTAAAAATGGAAGAACAAAATATATTTACTAAAATTAAACATTTGGGAGTAGGGAAACAGCAATTAATAGAAATTGCAAAAGCTTTGGTTAAAAATTCAATGATTCTAATATTAGATGAACCAACTGCTTCATTAACTGAAAAGGAAATAAGAACTTTATTTAAAATTTTAAAAGAGCTAAAAGAAGAAGGCGTCACATGTATCTATATTTCTCATAAATTAGATGAAATTTTTGAAATAGCCGATAAGGTAAGTGTCTTAAGAGACGGTAAATTAATTGGTACAAATAGTGTTAACGAAGTAACAGAAAACGAATTAATCAAAATGATGGTGGGAAGAGAAATTGATCAGATGTTCCCTAGAAGAGCTTATGTTCCAGAAAAGATCATTTTTGAGGTGAAAAATTATAGCGTTTACGAAGAATACAATAATGATCGAAAAGTTGTAGATAATATTAGTTTTAATTTAAAAAAAGGCGAGATTTTAGGATTTGCTGGCTTAATTGGAGCAGGTAGAACAGAGCTTATGAGAAGTATAATTGGTTTTTATCCTGGAAAAAGAGAAGGAGAGGTATACCTAAATTCAAAAAAAATAGAATTAAGCTCTCCTAAGGATGCTTTAGAGGTGGGTATCGCTTATCTTTCCGAAGATAGAAAGAGATTTGGGATTATTCCAACTATGTCTGTACGAGAGAATATAACTATTGCTTTCATAAAAGAATTTGTGGATTATTTTCATATTAATAAGGAAAAAGAAATTTTGAAAACTTTAAAAATGGTAAGCCAACTTAATATTAAAACCTCTTCTTTGGAAACAAAAATAACGACCTTAAGTGGAGGAAATCAGCAAAAAACTTTAATTGGAAGAAATCTTATTACGACTCCAAGAATATTAATTATGGATGAACCCACTAGAGGAATAGACGTTGGAGCAAAACAAGAAATTTATGTTTTAATGAATAATTTAACTAATCAAGGTATTTCTATAATAATGGTTTCTTCAGAGTTACCGGAAATTATTGGAATGTCAGACAGAATAATTGTTATGCATGAAGGTAAGTTTATGGGGGAAATTGAAAATCGTGATCATAATACAAAGCAAGAAGATATAATGTATTTAGCTACAGGAACTTTAGGAGGGAAGGTAGATGAAGGTTAAAAATTTCAAAATTGATTTAAGAGCTTATATGATGGTTATTGCTCTTATTGTTATTTGGATTATGTTCACAATAATGACAGAAGGTTCTTTTTTGACAGCAAGAAATATTTCAAACTTATTTAGACAATCTGTTTTCATATCAATGTTAGCGATTGGAATGGTAATGGTAATTATCTTAGGGCAAATAGATCTTTCTGTTGGTTCAATAGTAGGTTTATCAGGGGGAATATTAGCTATTTTGGACGTATGGAATGGAATGAATCCAATTCTATCTATGACAATTACACTTGGAGTGGGGTTACTTTTAGGTTTATGGAATGGTTATTGGGTATCATATCGTGGAGTGCCTTCTTTTATCGTTACATTGGGAGGAATGTTGTTATTTAGAGGTATTTTAATGGGAATAACCCAAGGAGTTACTATTGGTCCAGTAAGTGATTTTTTTTCATTTTTGGGAAAAGGTTATCTTGCCAATTGGGTAGGAATATTTTTTGGTATTGTTACTTCAATTTTATTAATATTTTTTGAAATAAAAAATTGGCGGAAAAAGTTATCTTATAATTCAGAATCAGTTTCTTTGCCTTTAGAAATATTAAAAATTATAATATTTATCAGTTTAATAATGCTTCTAATTTTTGTTTTCAACTCATATAATGGTTTTCCTTTTCCTTTTTTAATTACGATCGTTCTTTTAGCGTTTTTTACATATTTATCTCAAAATACAGTATTTGGAAGATATGTATATGCAATAGGTGGAAACAACCAGGCGGCTATTTTATCAGGTATAAATATCAAAAAAATTACACTTATAGTATTTGCATTGAACGGAGTTTTAGCATCATTAGGGGGTATATTTTTAACATCACGGCTTAACGCCGCATCAGTCTCTGCTGGGGAAGGAGCCGAATTAGATGCCATAGCAGCTTGTGTTATTGGTGGAGCCAGCTTGATGGGGGGAGTTGGAACAATTTTTGGAGCGGTTATAGGAGCTATTGTTATGACAAGTTTGGATAACGGGATGAGTTTAATGAATGTCCCTGTATTTTGGCAATCTATAATAAAAGGGTTAGTATTAATATTTGCTGTTTGGTTTGATGTTACAAGTAAAAAAAGAGAAGCATAAAAACAACTATTATTTGAACGGAGGTTTTAAAATGGTAGAATACTTCAAAGATGTAAAAAAGATAAATTATGTAGGTAAAGATTCAAAGGAACCATTAGCTTTTCATTTTTATAATCCACAAGAAAAAATAGGCAATAAGACTATGGAAGAACATTTAAGATTTTCGGTAGCTTATTGGCATACTTTTACTGCCGAAGGTAGGGATATGTTTGGAGTAGAAAGTGCTCATAGAACATGGAATCAGTATTCTAATCCTTTAGACAGAGCCTTGGCACGTGCTGATGCCGCTTTTGAATTTATGAGTAAATTAGGAGTAAAATATTTTTGTACTCACGATAGGGATTTGGTTGATGAACAGGAAACACTGAGAGAAACAAATAAATTATTAGATAAAGTCGTAGAATATATACAAGAGAAAATGAAAGAAACAGGGATAAAACTTCTGTGGGGAACAGCTAATTTGTTTACACATCCAAAGTTTATGCAAGGTGCAGCCACAAGTTGTGATGCAGAGGTATATGCATATGCTGCGGCCCAAGTTAAAAAAGCTATTGAGATTACTAAAGAATTAGGTGGAGAAAATTACGTATTTTGGGGAGGAAGAGAAGGATACGAAACCCTTTTAAATACAAATATGGAACTGGAACTTAACAATTTAGCTAATTTTATGCACATGGCGGTAGAATACGCTAAAGAAATAGGATTTACAGGTCAATTTTTGATAGAACCTAAACCTAAGGAACCGACAAAGCACCAATATGATTTTGATGTAGCAACTTCTTATGCATTTTTGCAAAAATACGATCTTGATAAATATTTTAAATTCAATATCGAAGCTAACCATGCTACTTTAGCGGGACATACTTTTCAGCATGAATTAAGATATGCCAGAATAAATAATATTTTAGGGAGTGTAGATGCTAATATTGGTGATTTGTTGTTAGGATGGGATACCGACCAATTTCCTACAAACGTATATGAAAATGTTTTGGCAATGTATGAAATACTCAAAAATGACGGAATAGCTCCAGGAGGGTTGAATTTTGATTCTCATGTTAGAAGACCTTCTTATGAAAATATTGATCTTTTTTATGCACATATCGCTGGAATGGATGCATTTGCATTAGGTTTGAAGGTAGCTAATAAAATTTTAGAAGATAAAGTTTTGGAAGAATTTGTTGAAAAGAGATATAATACATTTAATGAAGGTATAGGTAAAAAGATAGTTGAAGGAAAAACAAGTTTAAAAGAACTTGAAAATTATATAATAGATAGAAAAGTAGAATTACCAAAATCAGGAAGGCAAGAATATTTGGAAAATTTGATAAATAGATATATTTTTGGATGATTACAGAGACTTTAAAAATTTGAATTTTATAAAAACGGAGATTTTGAATTTAAAATGGGTCCAGGGCGGAGCCCTCTCCCCCTTCCTTGGCTACAAGTACCGAAAAAGGTAAAGAAATTAGGAATTAGTAAGGATTAGAACCGGGGAGGTATTTTGTAAAAAGTTAAACGCTGAAATATTTATAAAATGTGAAGTTTAGAATTTCTAAAGTGAGTATTTTGGATGATTATACAGGGAGGATATACATTGAAAGTTAAAAAAATAAACGCAGAAAGAATGGGATATTCAAACAAATTGATGGTCTTTAATTTAATAAGGTATTCACCTGGAATTTCCAGAAACGAAATTACAAAGATTACTGGTTTAGACAAAAGCACAGTTACAAAAATCACTTATGAATTGATTTCTAAAAATTTGATTCATGAAGGTAATCGCAAACTATCTCAAGGGCCAGGGAGAAAGCCTATTAGATTGGAAGCTGTGGATACGGCCGCAGCTTCTATTGTTGTCAAAGTAGGTGTAGAAAAAACGGTATTAGGGTTAGGATATTTAAATAATTTTATTGAAAAAGTTTCAGCTTTCGATACTCCTAAGAATTTTAGTTCTTTTGTAAGTAAAGTGGCATTCGAAGTAAACAAAATTTACAAGGACAAAAACGGAACTAATATCGTTGGTATTTCTTTTTCATTTCCAGGAATGATTGATAGGAAAAATTTGATTATTGAATACGTTCCTCATTTTAATTGGAGTAACGTTGATTTAAAGAACGCTTTTTTGAAGGAACTTCCCTACTGGGAAAAACCAATTTTTGCTGCTAATGAAGCTAAATTAGCATTACAAGCAGAATTATATTTTAATAAAGAAATAAAGAATTTGAATAACGGGGTTTATATTTTTATTTCTCAAGGTATTGGTGGGGCTTTATTGATTGATGGCCAAATTTATTTAGGACCTAACTATACTGCTGGTGAATTTGGACATATGACTATACATGAAGATGGAGAAAAATGTTTTTGTAACAATCGAGGTTGTTGGGAAACTTTTGCTTCTATAGATACTATCTCTAAGATTTACGAATATAGTAACGGTAAATTAGAAGGCCAAAATTATGAGGAGAAATTCAAAAATCTTATAGATAAAGCTCAAAAAAGAGAAAACAATGCTTATGAAATTATTGATAAGATGCTTTATTATTTAGCTGTGGGAGCTGTAAATTTAATAAATACTTTAAATCCGGAGTTTGTTATTTTTGGAGGATATGGGTATCTTTTTCCTGATAATTACTTTACTCAAATAGGGAATTTGATAAAAGAAAGAGCTTTAAAACCAACTTTGAAGACATTTAAAAAAGCAACTAAACCATATTTTGATATAGAAACTGCTTGTTTGATGGGAGCCAATTTAAGGGTAATGGATGAGTTTTCTGAAAAAGCGTTAGTATGATTTGGAGTGATGAATAATGAATAAATATTTAGGTATAGATATTGGAACAACTGCGATAAAGGCACTTGTGGTATCTGAAAGTGGAGAACTTTTGGACAGTTATTCGAAACCTGTAAAAATGAAAGTTCCGAAACCTGAATGGGCTGAGCAAGATCCAGAAATGTGGTGGGAAGGTGCTTATGAAATATTGCGAGAAGTTTCTAAAAAACATCAAATAAATGCAATAGGATTTTCTGGACAGATGCATAGTTTAGTTACTTTGGATAAAGATTATAAGGTGATCAGGCCGGCAATTCTTTGGTGTGATCAAAGGACCGCTTTACAATGTAAAGAAGCGACAGAAGCATTTAAAGGAGAAAAGAACGTAATATCTCGAATGGGGAATCCGTTTTTAGAAGGATTTACGTTTCCCAAAATTTTATGGATAAAAGAAAATGAACCAGAAAATTTCAAAAAGATAAACAAGATCTTACTACCGAAAGATTATATAGTTTTCAAGTTAACAGGAAATATAGGGATAGATTATTCGGATGCTTCTGGAACTGCTTGTTTTAATGTAATCACGAATTCTTGGGATAAAGAGGTTTTTGATAAGTTTAATATAGATATGAAAATATTGCCCGAGTTATATTCTTCATATGCA